>NZ_JBFRTU010000054.1:0-8366 GCF_041474275.1 Vibrio sp. 10N.222.52.B7
CCAACAGCAGGGTTACCCTTACCATCAGTACCGTGACACGCTGCACACACTACAAAGCGCGCTTTACCAGCTTCTGCTTCACGTGCGTTTACGCTACGACCTGAAAGGCTAAGCGTGTAGCTAACTACTTCTTTTACGCCTTCTTCGCCAAGAGCGTCTTTCCAACCTGGCATTTGACCGACACGACCATGCATGATGGTAGTAACGATAGCTTGTGGTTCACCACCATATAACCATGCGTCATCAGTTAGGTTCGGGAAACCTTTCTGACCACGTGCATCAGAGCCGTGACACTGAGAACAGTTTTGTAGGAACAAACGTTGGCCCACTTTGATTGCATCAGCATCTGATGCAATGTCAGGGACGGAACGTAGACCATTTTCGTCGTGAGCTAGCTTTCTGAATGCTTCACCAAAGTAGGTGTCTGCATCATCAAGCTCTTTCGCGTATGCGTCTAACTGTTTGTTTGCTTGCGCAGCAGCGATTGCAGAGCGAGACTCTTCTACGCTACGAACTGTTTGGTTTGAACTCGTCCAACCTAGTAGACCTTTAAAGTTGCCAAGGCCTGGGTATAGAGCTAGATAAACAGCTGCAAACACAATTGTGCTAACGAAAAGGTATGTCCACCATTTAGGTAGCGGGTTATTAAGCTCACGAATACCATCGTATTCATGGCCCATATCCTGACCTTCTTCTACACCTGTTTTATCGTTGGAACACCAACGAAGTAAGGCTGCACAGCCAATCAATGTACCGATTGTGATTACTGTTACCCAAATACTCCAGAATGTACTCATTACTTCGTCACTCCTTGATTTTTATCTTTCGCAGGTGCTTCATCAGCGAACACTAGGTTTGCATCTTCGTCGAAGCGCGACTTACGATTTTTACCGAAAGCCCACCAAACGATGCCGATGAAACAAGCAAAAACAGTAACAGTCCAAACACTTTGAAATGTAATAATGTCCATAATTATTCCTTATTTCATTGCGTGGCCAAGCGATTGAAGATAAGCGATGATTGCATCCATCTCTGTTTTTCCTTCAACATCTTGTTTAGCGTTAGCAATTTGTTCGTCTGTGTAAGGAACACCAAATTGATTACGGAAGATTTCAAGCTTCTGTTTAGTCAATTTGCCATCAAGTACATTCTCAGCAAGCCATGGGAAACCAGGCATGTTTGATTCAGGAACAAGTTCGCGAGGGTCGATAAGGTGAACGCGGTGCCACTCATCAGAGTAACGATCACCAACACGCGCTAAATCAGGACCAGTACGCTTAGAACCCCATAGGAATGGGTGTTCCCAAACGCTTTCGCCAGCTACAGAGTAGTGACCGTAACGTTCAGTTTCAGAGCGGAAAGGACGAATCATTTGGCTGTGACATACGTTACAACCTTCGCGAATGTAGATATCACGACCTTCCATTTCCAGAGCAGAGTAAACACGTAGATTTTCTACAGGTTCAGTAGTCTGCTTTTGGAAAATAAGTGGGGTAATTTCTACTAAAGCACCAAAACTGATAGCAATAACGATAAGAATCGCTAGTAGGCCAACATTCTTCTCTACCAACTCATGGCGATTATTTGAATTTGAGCTCATTCTAAATCTCCTTAAGCCGGTTGAGGGATAGCTTTAAGGCTATCTTTAGGTGCAGAAACAGTTTTGTACGTGTTGTATGCCATTAAGAACATACCAGATAGGAAGATGAAACCACCTAAGAAACGTACAAAGTAGAACGGGTAAGACGCTTCTACAGATTCAACGAAGCTGTAAGTTAATGTACCGTCAGAGTTAACTGCACGCCACATCAGACCTTGCATCACGCCAGAGATCCACATTGCTACAATGTAGAAAACCGTACCAATCGTTGCTAACCAGAAGTGAACATTGATTAGGGATACAGAGTACATACGCTCTTGACCAAATAGTTTAGGAACTAAGTGGTAAACCGAACCGATAGAAACCATTGCAACCCAACCTAACGCACCAGAGTGAACGTGACCGATAGTCCAGTCCGTGTAGTGAGATAGTGCGTTAACCGTTTTGATTGCCATCATTGGGCCTTCGAAAGTCGACATGCCGTAGAATGATAGAGAAACGATTAGGAAACGTAGGATTGGGTCGTAGCGAAGCTTATGCCACGCACCAGATAGAGTCATAATACCGTTGATCATGCCACCCCAAGATGGAGCAAACAGAACCAAAGACATAACCATACCTAGAGATTGAGTCCAGTCAGGAAGTGCAGTGTAGTGTAGGTGGTGAGGACCAGCCCAGATATACAGAGACACGAGAGCCCAGAAGTGAACAATCGACAAACGGTAAGAGTAAACAGGGCGACCAGCTTGTTTAGGAACGAAGTAGTACATCATGCCTAGGAAACCAGCTGTCAATAGGAAGCCTACCGCATTGTGTCCGTACCACCATTGCACCATTGCATCGATCGCTCCGGAATAAATCGAGTACGATTTAAACGCAGAGACAGGAACAGCTAGGCTGTTAACGATGTGCAACACGGCAACCGTGATAATGAAGGCTCCGAAGAACCAGTTTGCTACGTAAATGTGCGATGTCTTACGTTTAATCATGGTTCCGAAGAACACGACCGCATAAGCTACCCACACAAGAGTAATAGCAATATCGATTGGCCATTCAAGTTCTGCGTATTCTTTACCAGAGGTTAAACCTAACGGTAAAGTAATTGCAGCGGACAGGATAATCGCTTGCCAACCCCAAAAGGTAAAGGCTACGAGAGGGCCACCAAAGAGACGCGTCTGACAGGTACGTTGTACAACATAATATGATGTTGCAAACAGCGCACTTGTACCGAACGCAAAAATAACCGCATTAGTATGCAGGGGACGTAAACGACTGTACGTCAACCACGGCGTATCAAAGTTTAGCTGTGGCCAAACTAATTGAGCGGCAATCAAAACACCAACGCCCATACCGACAATACCCCACAAAATTGTAACTAGGGTAAATTGACGGACGACCGTATAGTTGTAGTTTTGTTCAAGCTGCTTTTCTTGGCTCATTTGCATGCTTCCAATTTCTTATTTACTACACTTTACTTCCAACACGACTCACGTCGTAATGCCACCCAAATTAGAAAAGGAAATTCAGCCTATTCAGGGCTTTATTTCCACTTGCTGATTTTAAAAAAAAGTGGCATTTTCAACGCGACACTATACTTGAATTAACAAATCAATGACAGAGTAGTAACCTTACGCTTGGTCTGGAATTGGATTTTTATTTAAAAACTTTGAACTTTGTAACAAGGAGTAAAGATTATAATGGCGGCACAAAAGCTAACAAAAGGCAGGCTTGTTCAAATTATCGTCATGTTGGTTGTTTTAATAGCTGCATTTACTTGGAGAACAGTAACATACGATAATAACGAAACAGTAAACTGTATAGTTTCAAAACCTTGTAAATTTGGTATTGATAATCATAATGTTTCAGTTTCAAGCAATAACCTAGGGTATTCGATCGAAACATCTAAAACTGGCAAATTTATCATTAGCTATAATGAAAGCGGAATTCTGGAAGAAAAAGGACCATCAAATTGGCTGTTACAAACTAGTGATAAGACCTCCTCAATAACGGTTACATTTCCACAACAGGTGAGCACGTTTTCTGTAAACCTTTCTAAGGAGTAACAGAGAGAAACTGGGGCACACCTCGGTTCTTTTGATAGAAACATGTACCAAATCAGTGAAACACAATGCATTAAAGTGTTATAAAGAGAGCATTAATAAAGTTACCCAGAATCTATGAAATTTCTATCAAAAGTCTCTTACTCCCTAGACGATAAAATCGCAGTAGATGAGTTGCTTAGCGGGGTGGAAAACCCTGACGATATTGCTTGTCTTATTTGCTACTGCACAGAAGAGTATTCGACACTCGCTGTGCAGAGATATTTCGTAGATGCTCTCCCGAACACTCCCATACATGGCTGTACTACTTGTCACGGCATTATGACCGAAACTGGTTTTCATTCTGGTCCAGTCATTGGCGTCCTCATTATTTATGACTCGGGGATCAACGCCTATGGTACGGGAATCGAACATTTCAGCGACTCCATAGACCGCAGTACCTTCAGCGCGATAGACAAAGCACTCAAGAACGCCAACCGAGAAGGTGAAATTCCTGATCTTATCTTGCTGCATTCCACACCGGGTAACGAAGAAAAGGTGATGGCGGCTATCGATAAGAAATTTGGTACTGAAGTGCCAATTATTGGTGGCAGTGCTGCAGACAACCAGGTTTCCGGAAATTGGAGTATCTTCACCGAAGAGTCGCTGTCTATAAATGGTGTGTCTTTAACGGTAGTGTTTGCGTCTCAGTCCATCTATTCCTCTTTCAGCGCGGGTCATACGCCTACGCGGTATTCAGGCACCGTGACCAAAGTAAGAAACCGAATTTTGTTGGAGATAGACCACAGGCCAGCCGTCACCGTTTACAACGAATGGACTAATTTCCACTTAGATGGCAGTGATGATGGCTACATATTCGAAAAGTCGTCAGTCTACCCATTAGGCAGGAAAGTCGGCTCTTCTTACGATTACCCATATTTCAAATTGTCTCATTCGATCAGAGAGACGGAGTGTAATGGGATTGAGCTGTTCACAGACATCAGTGAAGGCGACACCATCTACCTGATGCAAGGGTCTAAGCAGCAGTTGATTAGCCGCGCCGCGAATATCATTCACTCCTCATACTACAACGACATGGATCTTGAAGAGAAACTAGGGGCGATCAATATCTTTTGTGCAGGCTCAATGTTGAACCTTAAACAAGATATGGATGAGGTTTGTGACCAAATAAATCAAGCACTTAATGGGCTCCCATACATATGTCCATTTACGTTTGGTGAACAAGGCAGGCTCTCTGGTGGCGAGAATGCACACGGGAATTTAATGGTATCGTCTGCAACGTTTTATAGGTTGAAAAAGTAATGGGTTCTGAAGGTCAAGAAGCGCTGCAAGAAGCACGTATTGAACTGCAAAAACTAAAAGCCCGTGAGCGAAAGCTGGCTGAAGAGAACAGGGTGATCTTATCAACCATCTCTGCGATCAGTAAGGCAAGTAACATATCTGAGATATTCTCCAGTCTCGAGTTCGTGCTCAAAAAATACATTAAGTTTGATGACTTTATCGTGGTATCAAGGGTAGGGAACGAAGGCAGTTTCAAAACCCTGCTAAGCAATAACAAAGTCTTCGAACAGATGAATTGGAGTGATTGTGGCAAGTTATCTCGAGTGATCAATGGAGAATGCGCCATCCTTTTTGAACCCAAATCTCTGGGTGAATTCAATTCCTTACATCCCATTATCCTCGATCAAATCAACTCTGTTCTAATTACTGGTATCGATAGCGGACTAACACAATCCGTCATCATCTTTATCCACTCGAATACCAAGCACTTTAGTATTGAAACTAAGGCCACACTAAACCGTTTTCGACCGTTGATAGAGCGTGCTGTTTTCGATATTGAGAACAAAGAAAAGCTTGAAGCAACCGTTCGAGAACGTACCGCAGAGCTTGTCACAGCAAGAAAAGACGCAGAAAGAGCCAACAAGGCCAAGTCTGAATTCCTCGCGATGATGAGTCATGAATTAAGAACACCGCTAAATGCCATAATTGGCCTAATAGACACCCTAAAATCCACATCATTGAACGAAGAACAACAGTCTATACTGCTTAATATGAGCACATCATCTGAGCTATTGCTGGCAATTATCAGTGACGTATTGGATTTTTCTAAGATTGAATCTGGGTGTTTCTCGTTGGCTCCTCAATGGAGCAACGTAAGAGACACTGTAACTTTTGTATTATCTGAACAAAAGAAGACAGCAGACGATAAAGGTTTGCCGCTAACAATAACCAGCGATATTCCTGAGGGTGAACTGCATTACATCGACCCGAGCCGCTTGGCACAGATCCTATTTAACTTGATTGGTAACGCGATTAAGTTTACTGAGCATGGGCATGTTCATGTTTCTATCAAGTACCAGCAGAGCTCTTTCTATATAACGGTGGAAGACACAGGGATTGGCATTAGCTCGCAACAACTTTCGTCGCTGTTCAGTCCATTTGTGCAAGCTGATAGCACAATCACACGCAGATTTGGTGGCACCGGTTTAGGCTTGGCTATCACTAAAAGACTGGTTGAGCTAATGCGCGGGCGCATATCGGTAGAGAGTGAGCCTGGAAAAGGTTCCAAATTTGAAGTACAGCTACCAGTGCTTACTAGAGTTACGAATAATCTGGCTAACAACGAAGATGAATCTTCACGAAAGTTGAGAAGCCGTTATTCAGTGTTAGTTGTCGAAGACAATCCAACCAATCAAATGGTGATCAAATTAATCCTAACGCGACAAGGCCATGAAGTTTTCATCGCAAGCAACGGTGAGGAAGCGATTGGTTTTGTGGAAAGAGCCAATGACTCGATAGACATTATCTTAATGGATGTATCGATGCCGGTCATGGATGGATTAACCACAACCAAATACATGAGAGACGCGAACATCAAAACACCAATCGTTGCGCTAACAGCACACACATCAGTAGAAGACAAATGTTCGTGCTTAGATGTCGGCATGAATGATTTCGTGACCAAGCCAGTAAGAACTAAAGAGATCACAGAAGCAATTGATCGATTAATGCTTGAAGTCTAATAAACGTATTCTTAATCGAAGATTAGGAAATATGTTTATTAGGTATTTTATGGTAAATTGCCTTACTGTTAAATAGAACATCGATTTGGTAGATAAACAAGAGGCAGGGCATCGCACAAAGATACCTGCCTTATAAACACCAAAATCAATTTAACATAACGTACATAATACGCACTGAGCTTGTTAGAGCAATTTAGTAATGTCCGGTTTAAGCCATTTTAAAATGTCCTCCTAAGCTTACCTATATTGGTCTGCTTAGGAGTTATCCGGATGCTTATTACTATGAGTGAAAAAGATATTCATCGATTCAAGGTACTTACTGACGTACGTGAAAAACGACTACGCCAAGTTGACGCTGCTATCATTTTGAACCTGTCTGCGCGTCATATCCGACGTTTGGTAAACCAACTTGTCTCTCTTGGCGCGCAAAGTCTTACACACGCAGCGCGTGGACGCCCAAGTAATCGACGCTACTCAGAACATTTCAGAATTGAAATACTGAAACTTATCCGTGAGCATTACTCTGACTTCTCACCAACGTTCGCTCTGGAAAAACTGACTGAACGACACAATCTATCCGTCTCTAAAGAAACACTCCGTCAATGGATGATCGCCGACGGACTGTGGCTTCCACATTCACAACGCAAACCTCGGGTCTATCAGCCTCGTTACCGTCGAGACTGTCTTGGAGAATTGATTCAGATAGATGGCTCACATCATGACTGGTTTGAGGGCCGCAGCGACAAATGCTGCCTATTGGTGTTCATTGATGATGCGACTGGCCGTCTGATGAACCTAAGATTCAGCGAGACAGAATCCGCGTTTGACTACATGATGACCACGCGTGAATACCTCAATGAGCACGGCAAGCCCATCGCATTTTACAGTGACAAGCACTCTATTTTTCGAGTGAATCAGGAGAAACACAAACAAGTTGGCCAAACTCAATACGGGCGCGTGTTGAAAGAACTGGCGATAGAACTCATCTGTGCCAACAGCTCCCAAGCCAAAGGCCGCGTTGAGCGAGCCAACCTCACGCTGCAAGACCGACTGGTTAAAGAGATGCGCTTACAAGGTATCGACACCATCGAACAAGCCAACGCCTGGCTTCCCTACTTCATCGCCGATTTTAACCATCGCTTTGCTAAGCCCGCTCAATACCCAAAAGACATGCATCGTCCGGTTCGAGAGTCCAAGCAAGAACTCGACGATATTTTCAGTTGGCAAGAAACTCGTAAGCTCTCTAAGTCACTTACATTTCAATACGATAAAGTGATTTATCTCATTGAACCTACTGAAGAAAACAGCCGATTAACGTACGAAAACGTCAAGATACTCGACTACCCAAACGGTGAAATCGCCATCCAATACGGGCATCGAAAACTCGAATTCAAAACCTTCGACAAACTCGAGCACGTTCAACAAACCCAAATCGTCGACAACAAACGCCTCGGCCAAGTTTTAAAATTTGCTCAGCAACAACAAGAAGAATTCGAACAACAACAGCAACGAACCCGCAGCAAGAAAGCCCCCAAGCGCCGTGCACAACAAAGAGCCCTTCAAACAGCCCCTCGAGCCATCAACCCTGTCCTCACCGAACCATTCAAAGCTTCCAGTCAAAAGACCTAACAAGGGGACATTTCTATTTGGGACAAATGAGGACATTTTAAAATGGGATTGACA
>NZ_JBFRTU010000055.1:0-46939 GCF_041474275.1 Vibrio sp. 10N.222.52.B7
TTATTGTTTCGATGATTGTCGCTCGCCATTAGCGCAAAAAGAGATGATCAAAGTAGAAGAGTTGGTTCGTCGTGTCGATGTTGAACACGATGATGAACAGAGTGAAAAGGGTGAAAAGAGTGAGCAGGGCATTGAAGGTAGTTATTCGCCTAATCGTTCAGACATAAAAAATCCCCACAAGCCAAGCTGGTAGGGATTTTGGATAAGTTGCAGTCCTGTTCTCGCTTTCTCAAGCAAAGGGTCTTACAAAAATTTTTAGAACAGTTTCGTTTTTAGAGCTGTGTCGTTTCTTAGAATGCAGTTAGCTACTAGAGCAAAACCTCATTCCACTAAACGTTATTTCTCATACGTTTTGATTTCGCCTGATTTCACACGAGCAACAAACGATTGCAGTTCTTTCTTCACAACTGGCATCAAGAAGTACAGACCAAGAATGTTGAAGATAGACATCGCAAAGATAGCTGCATCAGAGAAGTCGATTACCGCACCAAATTGAATCGTGGCACCAATAACAACAAACACACAGAACATCACTTTGAAAATCAGCTCCGTTGTTTTGCCTTCACCAAATAGGTAAGTCCAAGCTTTAAGACCGTAGTACGACCAAGAGATCATGGTAGAAAACGCAAACATGATTACTGCGAGAGCGAGTGTGTATTTGAATACTTCTGCCGTTTCAGTAAAAGATGCTGCAGTCAGCGTTACACCCGTTAAACCAGAACCATCGAATGGACCTACGTTTAAACCAGCGATAGTGATAACCAATGCTGTCATTGTACAAATGATTACCGTATCAACGAACGGTTCTAATAGTGATACTAGACCTTCGGTGATTGGTTCTTTTGTTTTAACCGCTGAGTGAGCGATAGCTGCTGAACCTACACCTGCTTCGTTCGAGAACGTTGCACGCTTCAAGCCTTGAATTAACGCACCAATAAATCCACCAACAACACCTTCACCAGTAAATGCACCTGTAAAGATTGCGCTGAACGCAGGGCCAACTTGATCAAGGTTAGAACCGATAACAATCAGAGCCATACCGATATACAGAGCAGCCATCCAAGGAACAACTTTTTCCGTTACCGATGCGATAGAAGGCATACCACCAACAATCACAGAGAAAACTAAAGAGGCAAGTACAAGGCCAGTGATCACACCGTATTCGCTTGGTACATCAAATGCGTAAGTTAACATGGCGTGTGCTTGGTTAGCTTGGAACATGTTACCGCCGCCCAATGCGCCTAAAATACACATTAATGCGAAACCAATAGCGAGCACTTTACCTAGTCCGCCTAAACCTCTTTCACCCAGACCTTGGCTTAGGTAGTACATTGGACCACCCGAAACAACACCTGAAGGTAGGATAGTTCGGTATTTCACACCTAAAGTACACTCACAGAACTTAGAAGCCATACCCAGAAGGCCACACAAGATCATCCAGAATGTCGCGCCAGGACCACCAATCGCAAGTGCAGCACCCACACCGGCAATGTTACCAAGCCCGACAGTACCAGAAAGCGCCGTTGTTAACGCTTGAAAGTGAGAAACCTCGCCGTCCTCTTTAGAGTTAGGATCGGTATACTTACCTTTGATAATGTCTATCGCCATGCCGACACGTTTAAATTGAACAAAGCCAAAATAAACAGTAAAGATGATCGCAGCGAGCAACAGCCAGCCAACAATCACGGGGAAGTTAGCTTCACCAATCGGTACACTTTTAAATATCAGCCCAACGAACCAACCTGTGTATTCGTTGAAAAACCCATCAACACTTTGACTTAAGTTGCTGATAGCTTGGTTAAATGATCCTTCTTCTGCAAATGCACTGGAACTAAACAATAATATAAACCCAAAAAATAATTCACGTATGTTTTTCATGGTTTTCCCTGTCTTTTTAATAAATTATGTTTGTTGCTGTTGTGTTTGTTTTCTATTTGATTTGTATATCTCAGTGGTTTATCTACTTCATTCGACGGCAACATAAACGGCTGTAGCTAGGTCGAAAAACGAAATAAATATAAGTACTGATCTTGCTTTGTATGGATATCCTTTTGGTATGTGCACCAATAAGACTATGGTATTCGGGCTACCAAGTCCTGCTGATAATCCTATACATAAAAATAATACCAACAAAGAAATTTTTACAATAAATTTACAATTGTTCGGGTTTTGTCATTGTTTGGGAATAAGTCGATGCTTTTTTGGCTGAGAAAAGCATATGCAGTAGCTGTTATAGAGGCGAATGAAGGAGAATTCAGAGTGATGGGCTTTAGGGGCATAGGGGGGACATAGAGGGAACGTAGGAGAATTCGAGTATTCGATATGTTTTGGCAGTGTTTAAACATTCGAAGGCTGAAGGTGTATTCGGATCTGAGGATATTAAAAAAGCCCTGTATCAGAGCTTTTTTGATGACCGGAAAGCATGACTACTTTCCACTAGCACATAACACTAAACGGCTCGATGACTATTGTTGTTGCCAACCGTGCTTTTGCTGGATTTATGGTAGAGCTTAAGTGCCAATAACGAACCCCATAACAAAACTTGTCCCCAGAGTAATGTCCATTGAGACGCCACTTCTTGCCAAGATGCGCCCATCTGATTAAGTGCTAAGAAACCTTGGATAGCCGGTGTGCTTGGGAATAGCTGTGATAATAGAACTAACCATTCAGGCATCATTTCAACTGGCCAGATAAACCCAGACGAGAAGATCAGTGGCATTGAACTGATTAATACCACAACCGTGACTAGCTCTCTTCGTGGTACTAACTCACCAATAAAAATCCCGATCAAACAGCTGGCCAGTAAGAAGGGCAGAAGTAAGGTTAAGATCTGTGTTGTTGAGGCGAGCTGGTTTATCCCATACATCGAAAAGCTAGCGCCGAAATAGTACATCGACAGCAAGTAATAAATGCCGACTAAGGTACAACAGCGAGCAAGCATCAGTTTCGCTGGAGAGGTTTTGCTCCAGTAACCAAATGTCGATTGAGCGTTTTGGGTTGCACCCACTAAACCGGAAGCCATGGCCAAGGTTTGTTGCAGGATCAACACAAAGACGGCTGGAACTACGTAATCGATGTATCCCATGCGACTATTAAACGTTGGTTTCAGGTTCAAGCTAAAAGCACTGTAGCCTTTGGCTGCCGATTCTAAAGGCACACCTTCGACTAACAAGTGACTGACCTTAACTTGCGCAGCTAACGTGCCTCCTGCTTTGGCTAGTCCTTCAACAATGGTTCCATAGACCAAGAAGTAAGAAGCATCACCAGCGTAAGAAAGTGTCGGGCTCTTACCGAGCAGCAAGTCTTTATAGAAGTCTTCTGGAATGACAAGGAACCCGCCAATCTCTTGGTTAAGCACGGCTTGTTTTGCATCGGCGATGGTGGAGTCTCGACGGACCAATTCGATTTGAGAGGTGGCATCCACCATTCGCTCTAATTGGTAGCTGCTTTGACTCTTATCCAAGTTCACAACTGAGGCTTTCAGTTGTTGAGGAACTTGGTTCGCGTAAGGCAATGGATACAAGAATGAATAGAAGACCACACCACCAAATACCGTAAGAAGCACGACAGGGTTGCGCAATACCGCTAAGAGTTCTTGCTTGAGCAGTTGAGTAAAGCTCATCGTTTTACTCCTTCTTGTGCTGATGCTTCTGGCTGTGTTGATGATGTTTCTTTTGTCGATAGTTCCGTTTGTGCAGTTAGAGTTGATTGCGCCAAGTGTTTCTTAATTAACAACATCACCACCAAAGCAGGAACCGCGTACCACCACATAGAAGAGAGGCTGATCAGCGACTGTGCTGCGCTCACACCATAACTAGACTGCGCCGTTTGTACTTCGATGTAATGACTCACAGGCAACAAGCTTCTCCAAATTTGAGCTGCCGTGTTCATGTCTGTCACCGGAAAGGTAATGCCCATGAACGCAAAACTTGGTGCCGTAAACGCGCCAGCGAAACTCATCGCCCTTGCAGGATCAAGTGTTAAGAAGAAAAACAAACAACCCATGATGATACAACTAATCACGGTAAGCAGTTGGGCAATGGTCAATGCCACAAAGCTGCCGTTAAATGGCCAGTCTAAGAGCACATAGAACCAATAGCTAAACGCGATACCAAACATCAAAAACAAGACAAGGTAGGGCGTTAATGTTGATGCGAGCGACTTCATAGGGGCGTTAGATAACCAAGCGTGAAGGCCGCGAGCTCTAACGTTTGCCGTCAAAACCAATATCGTGCCCACCACAATCATGATCTGCCACAGTGCAGGAATAACTGCAGACACCAAGAACTGAGCATAACTGGTGTTCTTGTTGAACAGTGGCGTGATTTGGCTTTGCACTGTTACTGCTTGGCCTAATGCGGATAGCACCGTGGTATCACCGTGTGACAGCTGTTTCACGACTTCAAATTGCGCGTTAAAAGTCCCTTGAGCCTGCAGCAACGCAGAGTTCACCAGCTTACCGATTAAGATAAATTGGCTGTTATAGAATACAGACACTTGCGGATTCAAGCCGAGCAGAAGGTCTCGGTCGAAGTGCCTTGGTATCACAACATAACCATAGATATCTCGTTCGATCATCGCTTTCGCCGCATCACTCGCAGAGCTGTATTTCTGAGTGACTTGCAGCGTTGGTGACGCATCAACAAGGCGTGTGAACTGTTGCGAGATTTGACTGTGTTCCAAGTCAACAACTGCAACCGGTAAGTCACGAGCGATCCCTTGCGAAAAAATCAGCCAGATACTGGCAGCAAGCAGCAAAGGGATCCAAGTTAGGCAAGACAACAACCATTTGTCTTTGCGGACAATCGCCCACTGCCTAAGCAAGGTATTCTTCGTTCTATGATGCTCAGTTGATTGCGAGACTCTAGATTGCGATCCAGTATGTTGAGAGTTAGCAGACATAAGTCACCTAAAGCTCAACCACTAGGCTCATGCCCATACGCAGTGTTTCGCTCGTATCGACGGGGTGCGCTTCTACTTCAAAAGTACGTAAGTCAAAGCCTTGTGCTGCGTCTGTTGAGCGCCAAGTTGCGAAATCACCCATTACGGCGATGTGAGTCACTTGGAAAGTTAATGATTTATCCAGAGCCGGTAGGTAAGCCTCAAACTGGCTGCCTTTCTCGAAATGCTTAAGCATATCTTCACGCACATTGAGTACGGCCCAAGCATCCTTGGTGTCGATAACAGTCACAACAGGGAAGCCTTGTGGTGCGAGTTCACCGCTGCTTAATAGAACCTGAGAGACTTCGCCATTAAACCAACTGTGGATCTGTGTGTCTTTTGCGTAAGCTTCAACTTCCGCTACCGCACCCGCTGCCATTAACGCTTTTTGAGCGGCGGCCACTTTGGTTTCGTCACGAGCACCTTCTTGCGCTAATTGATACATTTGGAACGCAGCGCTTTCGGTGTACTTCGCCGCTTGCCACTGTGTTTTGGCTTCATCACGCTTCTGTTCGGCAACCACACCATCGTTGTAAAGATTGTTTACACGTTGGTAGGTTTTGTCCATCAGGTCGGCAGCTGCTTTGGCTTTTAACCACTGGTCTTTAGCGGCTTGGATCTGTTGAGTACGCGCGCCATTCTCTGCTTCTTGTGCTAACGCACCAGCGGCTTTCTGACCAGCTTTTGCTTGTTCTAATTTCGCATCAATCTCAGGGCTTAGTAGAGAGAAGATCAATTCGCCTTTTTCAACTGAATCACCTTTACGCACGAATATTTCATCAATTCTGCCTGGTACTTTCGATGAGATGCTGTATTGCTGCGCATCGATTTGACCTTGAAGCTTAACAGGCTGTGGTTGATAAGCTTGGTAGAAACTGTATCCGACCCAGCCAATAACGCCGATACCAACTAAAGATAGAAGAAGGGGCTTAATAGGTTTCATGAATTATCCTTTTGACTGGCTATCGGTGTCTGTTTTTGAGTCGAAATCAGACGGAACAGAAGAGGTTAAGTAACTCGAGTAAGCATTCATTTCGCTGGTTAGCGCTAACAGCTTGTTGAGAGAGATTAGGTATTTGAAGCGAGCAGCAGATTGCTGGGTTTTAATACTCGCAAGATAAAGCTCGGCATCAACCACTTCTAATGAGTTAGATAACCCTTGTGTGAAGGCTTTTTTACGAAGTAATAGGTTTTCCTGAGCTAAAGACAAGCTCGAGTTTAGGCCTTGAACCTCTTCAATGGCTTGGTTTGCTTCAAGGTAAGTCTTTTGTACCAACACGGTTAAGTCTTGCTTAGCTTGTGACTTAAGGAATTGAACCTGTGATACGGCACTGTGAGCCGCAGCGACTTTGTCGGAACGGCCAGAGGTATCAAGCAGTGGCACATTCACACCAATGCCAACCAACCAATCGGGTTTCATTTCACTGGCTAGAGAGTCATCTTCATACAGGCTGTAATCACCATAAAGGTAAACCTCTGGGTAGTATTTACCTTTCTCGGCTTTAATTAAGCTGCTTGCTTGTTTCTCTTTTGCATCAAGAATCTTAAGGCCGGGGTAGGTCATGAGTGTCTGGTCAATGAACACGTCCATATGAGGCAGGTTCTTATTGATAAACAGTTGTTCAGAGGGTTCTACACTTTCATTTTGACCAAGGATTTGGGTCAACGCCAATTGCGCAATTTTAAGATCGTTCTGAGCTTTCGTGCGTTCTACAATCGCTTTATCTAAAGAAGCATCGGCTTGTAGGCGCTCTACTCGGGCGATTTGTCCTTGCTGTTCAAGCTTGATGGCGAAATCACGATGCTGAGTTAAGCCTGCTTCAACGGCTTGACGCGTTCTCACCACGTCTTCCGCTAAGATCACCGAGAAGTAATACTTACTTAAGTCTTCGTAGCGAGCTTGTTTCTCCATCAACAGTTGGCTTTGCGCTTCTTCGCTTTTACCTTCAGCCGCATTTTGCGCAGCGGTTATTCGACCACCAGTGAAGATAGGCCACACAGCACGAATGGAAGAGCTAAAGATGTCTTGTTCGGTAATCGTTGAGGTAACGCCACCAACTAGAGGGCGCAAAATCGCGGATATAGCAGGGTTTACTCCACTCAAGCTATCTGAAAACTGTTCACCATTAATCGTCACATCACTATCAAGGTGCGTGTAGTTAGCCCCTAAGGTAATAGAAGGTAGATTAAGGCTACTTGTTGAGTTCTGAAGGTGTTGATAACGTTCAACGTTGGCTTGTTGAGCCGCAAGTGAGTTGTTGTTTTCTTGCAATATTTGCCACGCTTCAGAAAAAGTGAGCGGAGCTGCATAGCCTGGCGAAGCCATAGTGCCGAGAAGCATACTGGCGATCGCAAGGTATCGGAATTTTGGTTTGGTCATCTGCATTAAATACCAATTAGAGTATTAACTCTAATGTTAACAGGGCGATAGTCATTTGTCTTGAATAGATTGTCTCATATGAATAGAAATTTTCATAACTCGTTAAACAAGTGTAAATAAGATTGAGTGACGTGAATATCAAAGATAAATGAAACTTAAAAAGCACGCATAAGCGTGCTCTTTAAGTTCAGTATAGAAGTGTTTTTACAAAATGAAGTGGCTTATTTAAAGCTAGGACAATGGTGATCGGCGCGCCATACCAATTGTCTTGAACCTTGCATTGTTTGTAATAAATCTCTCCCTGACATTTGCGGGAATGCTAACAATACCTTGAGATCGAGTGGGGAGGTGCCATCTTTCTCATAGGCTCTTACGTGAGTAAAAGTCGATTGTAAGTGTTTGAACAGCATAGTCTTAGTAAGACAAATTCCAAAGTTATCGCGTTTCATTGCCTTGTTTCCTTTTCAACAATGTTTATACGTTATGTTTGTTATCCTGTTTCTATTGGACGTTGCCACTGACTGATCGATACTTCCTGCTCATCAATGTTTTATTATTGGGTGATGCTTTTATCAGTCACCTCTTCGTTGTCTGGCTAGCCGAGTTTGAAATAGCGATGGATGAATAGGGGAGAATACTTAATCCGTTTGTTCATCATTCGTAACGGCGAGCGTGCAACTTTTAGTTATAGATACGTCCAGCGAGTGAAGGGTTGTTGCTATTTTGTTAATCGAAGTTTCGATTCAAAGCGCGGTCTGAAAATCATGACCTATGGCTTAGCAACAATAAACTTCTTCATATGCAACCATTATAATTGTATTTATTTTAAACAACCTAAAAAACACCTAAAAGCTTAGTGATCTAGCTCAATATTTATTCGTTTATTTTGGTTTTTAAGCTAATCAGTCCTAAAAATGAACGATTAATCGAGATGAACAACGTAAAGGATTATCAATTAACAATCTGCTCAATTATTTAGTTGAGTAGCAGTCACAAATTCACGCCCCTAGAAAGGTCATGCGATTAACTTGGTGTTAACATTGATCGTCTAACACTAGGGACGGTGGAATATGAAATGGAGCAGTATCAGTTTCCGTAAAAGGTTACTGATTATCATGACGGTCACTGGCCTCGTTGAACTTTTGATTCTTGCAGCTGCTGGTTTTTACTACATCAAACAATCTCAAGAACAAGAGATGGGTTTGAAAGCGTTAGGTGTTGCTGAATTTCTATCTGAATCGCCGCTTGTCACCAGCATTATTCAAGAAAATGGAACGTTGGACCCTAATGGCGTTCCCTACGTTTTGTCTGAAGAAACCCAAGTTAAATTTCGTAACCTTACTCAGCTCATTGGCGCGGCGTTTATCGTTGTTGGAGATGATAAAGGTATCCGCCTGATTCACCCTTATGATGACAGGCTCGGTAAACCCATGCGTGGTGGCGATAACCAAAAAGCATTGGTATTGGGCGAGTCTTATGTGTCGACAGCCAAAGGATCGCTGGGTTTTTCAGTTCGTGGTAAATCTGCGGTAAAAGACACCCAAGGTACCGTTATTGGTGTGGTGTCAGTTGGTTACTTATTGGATTCGTTGCAAGATCGAATCGAACCTTACTTAGCCTTTTTGATTGTGATGGCGTTGCTGGTGGTTGCGGTCAACGCTTTGATTTCGAGTTATGTATCTCGCCGTTTTCAACGCGCTATTTTGGGCTTTGAGCCTGAAGAGATAGGCCGGTTGTATGTTGAGCTAGATGTAACCATGAGTACCGTGAAAGAGGGCATTCTGAGCATCGATAAGCACGGCATTTTACGTTCAATTAATAAGAGTGCCTGCGATATTTTATCGATAGACAGGGATAAAGCACTCAATCAACAGCGCCTTTCTGATGTATTGCCAGGCAGTGATTTAGAACAACTGCTATCAACCGGCGACACCGACCACGATGTTGAGTTGTATTTAAACAATAAGCGAATCATTGCTAACCGAAGCCCGATTATAGTGGCAGGTGAGGTGGTCGGGGCGGTATCGAGTTTCCGATTACGAGATGAAATCAACGATTTAACAGACCAGCTCTCACAAACCAAAGAATATGCTGATCTACTGCGTTCACAAACCCACGAGCATCAAAACAAGCTTAACACTATTAGTGGCTTGATTCAGATGGGCGAGTTGGATTCTGTTCAACAATTGATTGGTCAAGAAACCGCTCATTACCAGAGCTTAATTGAGTTCTTAAGAGAGACGGTGAAAGACCCTCTTATTGCAGGCATGCTTTTAGGTAAAACAGAGCGAGCTCGAGAGATTGGGTTAGAGCTTAAAGTGGAAGAGGGATCAAGGCTTGAAGCTCTGCCTAGCTGGTTAAACGCGGATGACGTTGTCACAATTCTTGGCAACCTGATTGATAACGCCTTTGACGCCACCATGACGGCGATTAAGCAAGAGGGTCAAATTGCGCCAGCGCGTCGGGTTATTGAAGTTTCAATCAGTGATTTTGGTAATGAAATTATCGTAGAAGTAGAAGACAAAGGGTGCGGTTTGCCGAAAGAGTTGGCGACCAAAGCACTCACCGAAAAAGGCGTATCGAGCAAAGCGAAGCAAAATCGTGGTGTGGGTTTGTATCTGATAAAGCAGCTGGCAGACCGATATCAAGGGCAGCTTGAAATGGTCGACAACCAAGATTTTGGCACGCGAATGACGGTTTATTTGCCAAAAGAAGAACAATAATAATTAAGCTCGAAGCGATCTTGTGAAGATCATCGTGACGGAAAAAACATGGTTAAAGGAAGAACATAAATGAACGCAATCACGAGAGTCATGGTCATTGAAGATGATATTGCGATTGCAGAGCTACACCATCGTTATTTAGAACAGATGGGTGGCTTTGACGTGGTCGGCATTGCCACTACACAGTCTGAAGCGCTGATGCAACTGGACATCTTAAAACCGAATTTGGTGTTATTGGATGTGTATCTGCCGGACGGGTGTGGGCTCGATATTCTTAATCACGTAAGAGGGAGCAATCAAGGCTGCGACGTTATCTTGATTACTGCTGCTCGGGATGTCGATACGCTGCAGCAAGCAATGCGTGGTGGGGTGGTCGATTATCTATTGAAACCAGTAATGTTCCCTCGTTTGGAAGCGGCACTGAAAAAGTATCAATCTCAACAGCAAGAGTTTGAAAGTGTGTCGGATTTGAATCAAGGTTTGGTTGATAAGATGCTGCAAGCCAATGCCAAAGCGGACTCTGGAAAAGTATCCACCTTACCCAAAGGCATTGATGGCGTAACGTTGGATAAGATCAGAGCCATTTTTCAGCAAGCTGATGCCGTTAATATTACCGCCGATGAAGCCGGAGAACGAATTGGTGCTAGCCGAACCACCGCCAGACGCTATTTAGAATTTTTGATTACCACTGGTGAGTTAGTCGCAGACTTAAATTACGGTACCGTAGGTCGCCCGGAGCGCTGCTACAACAAAGCGCAAAGATAAACACGACACCATCAAAATAAATATAAAGCCAGTTGAATAAGCTGGTTTTACCTTTTTCTCCCTTTCCTATTGCTCACTCCACCGACCAGATACCGTTCTTTCTTGACTACACTGTTTGAGAATGCCGATTTGCTTCACCCGTGGGTTAAATGAACGGAACTATCGATTAGAATTTGTTCGAAATGAGTCAATATTTAATCGATTGCTTTCACAGTGGTTGATGTAAATCAAATAGTCATAGACAATACTGTCCCGAATAGAGGTGATAGCTTTCACCCTCGTTTACCAAACGCATTCTCAAATTTAATAGGCGCTTACTATTGATGTAATAGTTAAGACCTATTATCTATTTTCGTATGTCGCTGATACCTTTGGCGAATACTAAAAACCTTGTTTTTATAGGAAAGATGATGGTAATACCTGAAAACAGCAGCATCGTTATTTTTGGTGCGTCGGGAGATCTAACTTACCGCAAGTTAATTCCTGCTCTATACCACCTGTATGCTAGCAATCAACTACCAGAATCCTTTGCGATTCTTGGAGTGAGCCGTACTGAGTACAGCGATGAGTCTTACCGTGAGAAGCTGAAGAAGTCTCTTCAGGAAATGGAAAAAACTGAACCAGAGACGCTGAATGCATTTATTGAACATCTGCATTACCAAGCGATCAATACTTCAGATGTAGACGACTATGCTCGTTTAGCACAACGTCTAGACAAGCTTGAGCAAGACTACCAATTCGAAAACCATAACACATTGTTCTACTTGGCAACCCCGCCAAGCCTATACGGTGTGATTCCAGCAAACCTTGCTGCGCATGGCCTTAACGATGAATCGAACGGCTGGCGTCGTCTGATCATCGAAAAACCATTTGGTTACGACTTAGCATCAGCTCAAGCGTTGGATGAAGAGATCCATCATCACTTCCAAGAACACCAGATCTACCGTATCGACCATTACCTTGGTAAAGAGACGGTTCAAAACCTTCTAGTGCTTCGTTTCTCAAACGCGATGTTTGAACCACTGTGGAACCGTAACTTCATTGAATACGTTGAAATCACAGGTGCTGAGTTCCTTGGCGTTGAAGAGCGTGGCGGATACTACGACGGTTCTGGCGCAGTTCGCGACATGTTCCAAAACCACCTGCTGCAAGTGCTAGCGATGGTAGGTATGGAGCCGCCTGCACAAATTAACGCTGATTCTATTCGTGATGAAGTGGTTAAAGTGCTTCAGTGTCTGAAACCATTGGAAGAAGATGATCTGCGTAAAGACTTAGTATTAGGTCAGTACACAGCATCAGATGTTCGTGGTCAGCACCTACTAGGTTACCGTGAAGAGCATGGTGTAGCGGATGATTCTCGTACCGAGACTTACATCGGCTTGAAAGCTCACATCAATAACTGGCGTTGGAATGGTGTTCCTTTCTACGTACGTACAGGTAAACGCTTACCAACACGTGTGACTGAAATCGTGATTCACTTTAAGAACACGCCACACCCAGTATTTGGTCAAGATGCACCAGAGAACAAGCTGATTATCCGCATCCAACCGGATGAAGGTATCCAGATGAGCTTTGGTTTGAAAGAGCCAGGCGCAGGCTTCAAAGCAAAAGAAGTGAAAATGAACTTCTCTTACTCTGACTTGCCTGAAACTCAGATGCTGACGGCTTATGAGCGTCTTCTTCTTGATGCACTGAACGGTGATGCGACTCTGTTTGCACGTACCGATGCGGTAGAAGCATGTTGGAAGTACGTTCAACCAATCTTAGACTTCAAGCAAGATCCTCAAGCACTGTTTGGCTATGCTTGTGGTACTTGGGGCCCACAGGAAGCAGATGAACTTCTGCAACGTGATGGCCGCGCATGGCGTTTCCCATGCAAAAACTTAACAGACACGGATTACTGCGAACTATGATCAATCACAAGATCTTTGCAACGCCTGAACTGGTTGTTGAAAACCTAGCAAATGAAATGAAAGCATACAGCGAGCAGGGCAAACCTGTTCACATTTCACTGTCTGGTGGCAGCACGCCAAAAATGCTTTTCAAACTTTTAGCACAGGCGCCATACGCGGAAGGTATTCAATGGAATAACCTTCACTTCTGGTGGGGCGACGAACGTTGCGTTGTACCAGACGACGCTGAAAGCAATTTCGGTGAAGCAAACGCGCTCTTATTTTCAAAACTAAAAGAGTTTACTCAAGCAAACCTTCCTGCTGAAAACATCCACCGCATCCGAGGTGAAGATGAACCAAAAGCAGAAGCAGAGCGTTTCGCAAAAGAGATGGCAGACGTAATCCCAACAGAAAACGGCACGCCTGTATTCGATTGGATTCTGCTTGGTGTTGGCGCAGACGGCCACACAGCTTCACTATTCCCAGGTGCAACCAACTACCAAGATGAGAACCTATCTGTATTAGCTTTTCACCCTGAGTCTGGTCAAATCCGTGTTTCTAAAACAGCGAAAGTTTTAGAAGCAGCAAAACGAATCAGCTACCTAGTACTGGGTGCAGGTAAAGTTGAGATCGTTAAAGAAATTCATACAACTCCTGCTTCAGAACTGCCTTACCCGGCAGCGAAAATCCAGTCTAAAACTGGCGAAACAGAGTGGTTCCTAGATTCAAATGCAGCAAGTGCTATCGCATAAGTGCGAATAGCCGCAAGGAGATAAAATAATGAAAGGTGATATCGGTGTAATTGGCCTAGCAGTAATGGGTCAGAACCTTATCCTAAACATGAACGACCACGGCTTCAAAGTTGTGGCTCATAACCGTACTGCTGCTAAAGTAGACGAGTTCCTAGAAGGCCCAGCTAAAGGTACTAACATTGTTGGTGCTTACTCTCTAGAAGAGCTAGTTGAGAAGCTAGAAGCGCCACGTAAAGTGATGCTTATGGTTCGTGCTGGTGACGTTGTAGACACGTTCATCGAAAACCTAATCCCACTTCTAGACGAAGGCGACATCATCATTGATGGTGGTAACACTAACTACCCAGACACTAACCGTCGTGTAGTGCATTGTCGTGAGAAAGGCATCCACTTCATCGGTACTGGTGTATCTGGTGGTGAAGAAGGTGCTCGTTTCGGTCCCTCAATCATGCCAGGCGGCGCGGCTGAAGCTTGGGAAGCGGTTAAGCCAATCTTCCAAGGTATCTCTGCAAAAACTGACGCTGGTGAGCCTTGTTGTGACTGGGTTGGTAACGACGGTGCTGGTCACTTCGTTAAGATGGTACACAACGGCATCGAATACGGTGACATGCAGCTTATCACTGAAGCATACCAGTTCATGAAAGATGGCCTAGGTATGTCTGCTGACGAGATGCAAGCAGTATTCGCTGACTGGAACAAGACTGAGCTAGACAGCTACCTAGTTGAAATCACTGCTGACATCCTTGGCTACAAAGATGAAGACGGTGAAGCGCTAGTTGAGAAGATCCTAGACACTGCAGGCCAAAAAGGTACGGGTAAGTGGACGGGTATTAACGCACTAGACCTAGGTATCCCACTAACTCTAATCTCTGAGTCTGTATTCTCTCGTTGCCTGTCTGCTCTTAAAGACCAACGTGTTGAAGCTGAAGCTTTGTTTGAGAAAACAATCACTCCAGTTGAAGGTGATAAGCAAGAGTGGGTTGATGCACTACGTCAAGCTCTACTGGCTTCTAAGATCATTTCTTACGCTCAAGGTTTCATGCTAATGCGTGAAGCGTCGAACGAAAACGGCTGGGACCTAAACTACGGTAACGTAGCACTAATGTGGCGTGGTGGTTGTATCATCCGTTCTGCATTCCTAGGCAACATCCGTGATGCGTACGAAGCAAACCCAGACATCGCGTTCCTAGGTTCTGACGAGTACTTCAAAAACATCCTACAAGGCAGCCTAGTAGCATGGCGTAAAGTAGCAGCGAAATCTCTAGAGTCTGGTATCCCAATGCCATGTACGATTTCTGCGCTATCTTTCCTAGACGGTTACACAACTGCACGTCTACCAGCGAACCTGCTTCAAGCTCAACGTGACTACTTCGGTGCTCACACTTACGAGCGTACTGACCGTCCACGTGGTGAATTCTTCCACACAAACTGGACTGGTACAGGCGGCGATACTGCTTCTACAACTTACGACGTATAATCGTTAGTTAGAATCAGTTAAGAACCTTGTTGTTCTTATTAGCTGTAAACTAGAAAACAAAAGGATGCCAACTGGCATCCTTTTTTGTTGGTTCTGCAAGAGAGTCACAGACAGCAAATTCAATACAACCCGTTAAGCGAGTGCAGCTTGTGGACTTTGCATATCACTGTATTGCTCTCGTATCGACATGAAGTAATCAAGGTTTTGCTTCAGCGCAGAGACGCACTCTGGATCAAACATCAACCCTGTATGCGCTTCAATGTAGTCCATTACCTTAGATGCTGACCATGCGTGTTTGTAAGCTCGTTTACTCAGTAAAGCATCGAACACATCCGCTAGCGTTACAATTCTTGCCTCCAGTGGAATCGCTTCTCCAACGAGCGCATCTGGCAACCCTGAGCCATCAAACCGTTCATGATGGTGACGTACAATATTCTGGATGAACTGAACTTCTTCGCTACACATTGAGCTGTGGTGGGAAAGGGCAACCACGTCATCAATCATCTCTTCGCCATATATCGTGTGATTGTTCATGATGTTTCTTTCTTCTTCCGAAAAACGCTCAGTACTGAAGAGCACTTTGTCTGGGATTCGGTACTTCCCTATGTCGTGAAACGGGGCATACAAGCGAATGCGGTGAACGAATTGGTGGGTGATCTCATTGTTACTGTGCGAAAGCGTACGTGCGAGCTGTTCGCTGTATTTTCCCATGCGAATCAGATGCTCTTTGGTTTCAGGATCGCGTGCGTGCCCCATGTTTAGGGCGATGGCTAATGAGGACTGAAAATGTCTCTGGCGTTCGAAGAGTTGCACAAACAGGTTCGAAATCGCTTGGGTGAGGTAGGCGATGTCGCTTTGTATTGTCTGCTTAGCAAAAAAGTCAGTGCATGAGGCGTTGATGAAAACGAACCCAAGGTTACTCTCTTGGTAGTGGATTGGAGTGGTATAGCTACTTTGGTGACCAAGCTCGAGTAGATGAGAGATTTGTTTAGTCGGATTCATCAAAGAGAGGTCATCAACAATTCTTGTTTCCAATGATTCAGCCAGACGACTCAACGCAGAGTTGGGTTTGATCACCTGTTCGATGTAATGATGCTTGGCGTTTTGGCACAGTGAATCCGATACAAAATAATTCGATGCTTTATTTTCACTGCACAGCACCACGGATAGCCGAGATAATATGGGGTAGTGTTCACGAGCTAGCTGGAAGAGATCATCGACTATGGCGACGATGTCTTTGTCTTGGGCCGCTGCTCTACTGAAATGGGAGTAGTCAAACATGTGGCAAGCCAACCTTTAATTATAATTATGCCACTGTTTAATCGGGTTTTTTACCGTTTCGATATTCAATAAAACCATAGCACTGTGTTATTGAAATGTAATACTGCGTACTGAAAAACTTTAATTTCATCACTAAATATATGGTTTTTGCATACGGTTACCGTAGGTTTTGTTAAGTTGAACCAGTTTCATAACGTTTGGGGTGAAGGTTTGTTTGCAGAATGTACTTAGTCTGTATAGCGAGCTAAGGTAGGGTGTTAAATAACCATTTTAAAATTAAATGAAAAGATAAATAGGATAACGCACATGCTTTATGCCATCATAAAGGCATAAATAAGGGCAATGGATGTAATGCCCAAGTGATTGAGCTAGAAATGGTCAGTGATGACGGTGTTCTAGAGTAAATTCAAGGCCTTTAGTTGCCTTGAAAAAGGTAATGTTATGACTGAAGAAGAAAGAATCGAACTGCAACAAAATAACCCGTTACACGGCTTAAAGCTTGAAACCATGATCACTGAATTAGTGGATCACTATGGTTGGGAAATTTTAGATGCGGCCATGCGTATGAACTGCTTTAACACTAAGCCTACAGTGGCAAGTGCAGTTAAATACCTGAAGAAAACCGAATGGGCTCGTGAAAAGGTTGAAAACTTCTACCTTTACCGTTTCAAGCGTATGCCTAAAGCATCGGACATTGAGTACCAGATGCCTCCGCGTTCACGTACATTCCGCCATGGACTAGAGCCTCGTGAGCCGATGGAACTAACGGTTGAGTCTATCCATGCCTCTCAAGCTAAAGCTGCGTCTGCATTTAAAGAGCGCCGTGGCGGTAACGGTCGTAATTTCCGTCGTTAACAAGAAGACGTCGCTAGAAAGAACCGTCGCTAAATAAGGCGTCGGCGATTAGCACGGCTAATTAGATAAGCGAAAAACACAAAAGGAGCCTATGAGCTCCTTTTTTAATTCGTTCGATTTAAACCGTAAATGGCTAAGCTTCGCGGTTCTTTCTTTGATTCTTCCAAAGATCGGTGACATAAACGATTGCACTGATAAGTAAGAATAGCGCTGACACAGAAAACAGAGCGGGCATTTTTAGGATCCACGCGAATGTGGCAGCAAGAAAAGCGACAAAGCAAATGAGTCGACTTGATGACATGACATGACCGAGTTTAGTGTTCATAACGCCTCCTAATGAAGTCTCACTTTCGACAGGAGAATTATCCCACCTTTGGCAAAATAAAGGCTAAAAAACAGTCTAAATTGTTATCAAATTTGCTAATTGAAGGACTCGTCTCACACATTTTGGCTTGTCTATTTTATAAGCAATAAAATAGCGGAATCGGTATGAGAAGGGTGTAGTCTCTTTGCTTAATCTTTCCAGTTGCAAGCCTTATTGACCGAACGTCTAATTAGCATAGAAAAAGTAAGCGGTGATCAAAAAGCTCGCGATGATCACTGTGGTTCGAACATAGTGTTGAGGGATGCGGCGAGAGATTTTTGCTGAATAATAACCACCAACCAATGTACCCAATAATACAGCCATGCCAGACGGCCAATCAATCGAACCATTGACGATAAAAAATACGATCGCTGCGAGGGAAGCACACGCGGACACGAGCAGTTTGATGCCATTCATCACGTTGATGTTGGTGT
Organism: Vibrio sp. 10N.222.52.B7; assembly: GCF_041474275.1. Taxonomy (NCBI): domain Bacteria; kingdom Pseudomonadati; phylum Pseudomonadota; class Gammaproteobacteria; order Vibrionales; family Vibrionaceae; genus Vibrio; species Vibrio sp. 10N.222.52.B7. The sequence continues at coordinate 17,865 of NZ_JBFRTU010000055.1, forward strand.
AACCAGCCAGCGCCAAATAGCTCAATGTCACAATGCCCAAACCTGCATTAAAATACCCACCGTAGATACAGACAATCAAAAGTAATAAAGCGGAAAAGAATGCGCCTGCGCTAGTGGCGTGCTTATGTTTTGCTGTAGCTTGTTTAAGCCATTTATTGAGCGTGCCGCCAAACGTGAAAAGCAGAGCAGCATACAGCAACAGCCAAGGGACAGATTGAGTGAACAGAGCTTCTGGTGTGTGCAGCAGTAAAAATGCCCCGATACCACCGCCAATCACACATAAAGCTATAGTCAGTTTTAGCTGCTTAGTTCCAGATTGAATTTCGTGGCGCAGAGCGTAGGCTCCGCTAATGTATCCAGCACACGAAGCAAAGGTATTGGTCGCGTTGGCTGCTATTGGTGGAACGCCAGCAAATAACAAAGCAGGGAAAGTGATGAAGCTGCCGCCACCCGCAATGGAGTTAAGCACACCGCCAACCACCCCTGATAAGAATAGAATCAACCAATCCATAGTTTTAGAATCCAATACGTTAACTAACTGGTTACCTTACTTGAATTTGTTATGAATATCAGCGCCATGTGTGTTGTAAAGATAGGTTTGTGAGTTTGCTACCACCTTAGAGCTGTGGTTTTTTGAAATAGCTGGTACGAAAAAAGGAGCCTGAGGCTCCCTTTATTTCGTTTTGTTTTCTAGGCTAAGCCAAGTTTATACTTCAACAGGCTTTGCTCTAAAGCTCTTGAACAGCTTAACCAGAATAGGACTAGATAGAACCAATACCGCTAAAATAGTGAAGGTCATAGTGATAGGGCGTTCCCATAAGAAGTTCAACTCACCATCGCTGATCATCAATGCTCGTCTTAAGTTCTCTTCCATCAAGCCGCCCAATATGAAGCCTAACAGTAATGGTGCCAATGGGAAGTTGGCTAGCCTTAATGCTATCGCAGCCATCGCTACCAGTAGCATCACAAATACGTCCATCGTGTTGAATGACACCAAGTACACGCCAGTGATTGAGAAGAAGATAATCATTGGCAGTAGAACCGTTCTAGGTACCGCTAGCAGTTTAGAAATATAAGGGATTAAAGGCAGGTTCAAGATAACCAGTACGATGTTGCCAAAGTACATAGAGATGATCACTGACCAAAATACATCTGGGTGTTCAACGAACAAGCGAGGACCAGGCTGAATACCGTAGGCAATCAATGCACCAAGCATAATTGCTGTAGTACCAGAGCCCGGAATACCGAGTGTTAACAGCGGTACAAATGAACCACTTGAAGCTGCATTGTTTGCTGATTCAGGAGCCACAAGACCACGAATACTGCCTTTACCGAACTCTTTCTGCTTGTCTTTTGGCGCGAGGCTACGCTCCATGCCGTAACTTAGGAATGCCGCAATAGTGGCACCTGCGCCCGGTAGAACACCGGTAAAGAAACCGAGAATAGAAGATCGAATTGAAACTGGTGCCACTTCTTTGAACTCTTCTTTGGTGACCTTCATGCTACCAATATCCGACATCTTTTGGCTTTCTTCCGCGCTGGTGTCTTGCTCTGGTTTTAGAATACCCATTAAAGTCTCACCTAAAGCGAAGGTTGCCATAGCAAGAAGTAGGAAACTAAAGCCATCCATCAGGTCTGTTAGACCAAACGTGAAACGCTCAACACCAACGCCTTTGTCGATGCCAACAGTAGACAGCATCAAACCAAGAATAGTCATCATCCATGCCTTGATTACCTGACCTGGGCCCGCAAACGCCGCTACTGCCGATAAACCTAACAACATCAATGCGAAGTAGTCTGAAGACTGGAAGCTCAATGACACGCTGGCTAAAGCCGGAGCCGCAATCAAAAGCATGATTGCCGAAAGTGTGCCACCAGTGAAAGAAGAGTAAGCCGCGAGTGCAAGTGCTTTACCCGCTTGGCCTTTTTGTGCCATCGGGTAGCCATCGAATGCGGTTACTACCGTTGAAGAACAACCTGGAGCGTTGATTAATATTGATGACGTCGAGCCACCAAATACAGCGCCATAGTACACACCAGCCATCAAGATTAGGCCAGAAGAAGGGTCTAGGCCGTATGTAATCGGGATCATCAACGCGATTGCTGAAATTGGACCGAGTCCCGGTAGCATCCCAATAAAGGTACCAACAAAACAGCCAACAATTACCATCATGATGTTCATTGGCATCACGGCGGTCGAAAGTCCTTGTAAAATTCCGTCTAACATAATGTTATCCCTACCAAAGAGTGAAGATTAAACCAGGCTCTAGGTAGATATCTAAGCCTTGAGTTAATAAAAGAAAGAACGCGATAACGAAAGGAAACGACGCGCCAAATAAGACAGCTTTGCGGCGCTCACCCAGTAGGTAAAAGCCTGCAAGTAAGAAGAAGCTGGTTGCTAAAACAAAGCCAAGATAAGTCAGTCCAACACCGTACAGAGCCATTAACACCAAGAAGCCAATAAGCAGTTTCCAGTTCAGCGGCGTAGTGTCGCATGTAACTTTTTTATCCGGCTGTCCGGTTATAAGCAGGATCAACGAAAGGCCAATGCCGATAAACGTTAGCAGGATAGGTAAGGTTCTTGCTGTGAAGGGTTCGTACTCGTCACCGGGGAACAAAGGAATCAGCGTGGTTTGGTAGCCATAGCATAAACATGCAAGCATAAAGAGCATGGCTCCGATGCGATCCTTCGAAAGCAAAGATTCCTTACTCAGAAATTTGGTTGGTAAGTCCGACATATCCAACTCCATTTGGGGTGGTATAAAAAGTAAAAAAGCCGTACATGAGCGAGTCAATGAAATGTCTGGGATCACTAACCAAAGGTAAGCGAATTACGGTACTGGTTTATCAGCCACTTGCGTTTACAACGAATCGGCAAGCGTTAGTAATACGTCTACGAATAAACAAAGGAGTTTGAAGTTAACTCATGCACGGCGAAACAGGAAAGAGTAAGAGGGCACATAAGCCCTCTATGGTTGTTGGTTACTTCAAGAAACCAAGCTCACGCATTAGATCGCCCATCTGTTTTTCTTGGTCTTCTAGGAAGGCGTAAAAATCTTTGTCAGCTTTGTAGTTGTCGATCCAACCGTTACGGTCACGAACCACTTGCCACTCATCGGTTTTGTACATTTTGCCAAGCGCTACATTCCACTCGTCGATTTTTGCTTGGCTTGTACCCGGTGCCGCAAAGAAACCACGCCAGTTAGCAAATACTGTCTCGTTGCCGTATTCAGTCAGTGTTGGGATGTTAGGCGCAGCGTCAAGACGCTTTGGAGCCGTCACAGCAAGCACTTTTACTTGGCCAGATTTAGACATCTCTAGTACTTCACCAAGGCCCGTTGAAAGCAGCTGTGTTTCGCCAGAAAGCAGTGCCGCCATCGCTTTACCGCCAGCATCGTAGGCAATGTAACGTACTTTCTTCGCATCAAAACCTTCGCCTTTGAACGCTGCCGCTACTACAAGGTGGTCCATGCTGCCACGAGCTGAACCGCCAGCAATCTTCACTTTACGTGGGTTGGTTTCGAACTCTTTAACGACGTCTTCCCAAGTGTCGTACTTAGAATCCGCAGGAGCGACGATTGCGCCGTAATCGGCAATGGTTGCTGCTACCGGAGTTAGGTCACGGAAAGATTGAGGGAAGATACCTGTTAGTGAACGAACAACGATAGGCGTTGAGTTCACCATTAGCGTGTCTTCTTGGCGTTGTGCTGTTTCGATTAGGTGAGCAATCGCTTTACCGCCACCGCCACCAGACAGGTTTTGGAAAGAGACATTTTCTACGATGTCTGATTTCACCAATACATCACCCGTACCACGAGCTGTCATATCCCAACCACCACCAGCGCCGCCAGGGATTAGGAAGTGGATTTTTTCTACGTCAGCAGCAAAAGTGTTGAAAGAAAAGGTTGCTGCGATGATAGAAGCCGCAAGAGTAGGTTTCAGTGCCTTGAACATGGTTCACGTTCCTTATGTAGGGGATCTCTTCAATGGAGAGAAACTTATGTTTTATTTCCAGCTACTAAACAGATGAGTAGGATATTGCTTAGCAGATGAAGCTAAAGTTAACGGTGTGTTAATGAAATGTCTGTAATGCGGCGATATTGAGAATAAAGAACATTGGATTAATATTGTTCATAAAGTTCACGGGGAGGTGGCTGTAGGATTCTTCTAGCAATAATAACTAGGTTTTTCTTGAGTTTATGTGAACAATTTTTTTGACTGTTGGTCGCTTTATACTGCTGTGTATCATTAAAGAGGGTACTTATTGCGACACAAAGAGTGATATGGAGAGGCGCTCTTTAATATATAGAATAATATGTTGCTAGGTGTGCAGTGCTACTGTAATAATATGATTATAGCTGGCACGTTACATTTCTGAGCTAGTGGTTATTCAAGGATCGAATAATGACAGACAAAAAAATTTCGTTACGATTTACTGTTGGAGGAATGTTTTTACTCGCGACATTTCTTACCGCTGTTGTTGCGGTTTCACTGCAATATTACTTCAGTAAAAAAATGGCGACTGAGAATACCCTATCAAAGTTGACGATGGTGTCCCAAGAGCTGAGTAACTATATCGGCGCGGTTGATTCTGACGCAGCCAATACCGCGCGTTTACTTTCTTCAGTGAAACGTTCTATAAGTAACAGAATATCGAAAGAAGAGTCGCGTAGTATTCTTTCAGAAGCAATTAAAGATAACCCTCTCTTTTATAGTATTTACATTGGCTCATCTAATGAAAACTTCTTCCAAATTATTAATCTAGAATCTGCCCCTGTCGTTAGAGAAAAAATCGGTGCACAACAAAAAGACCGTTGGGTTGTGGTTGAGATTCATAATATAGGGGAGGAGCGCGTCCGTACGACGAAATATTTTGACCAAGAGTTTACGCTAAGAGACTCAACTACGGAGCAGAGCAACTACCTTCCAACAACCAGGCCTTGGTATGTTTCTGCCAATGTTCAGTCGGTCGAAAAAACTCAGCCATATCTTTTCCAGCATTTACAAATTACCGGGCAAACTTATTCTTTAGCGTTTGATTCGAAAATCGAATCTGAAGTTCAACATGTGATTGGTATTGATATTGTGTTGTCTTCTTTAGCTAGCAAACTATCAGGTACGGCGCTTGGCTTAGCAGAAGACAGTAAGGTTGAGTCTTTCTTATATTCGAAATCGGGTAATATTATTGCGTCTAACCTCAAGGTTAACAATCAGGAATCGGAGTTTGATGTATCAACATTAATGCTATCGTCTGAGCAGCAAGCCTTGATTAACGATACCCCTCCGCTGTTAGTGTCTAATCAAAATGATTGGGGGCCGATGGACTTTTCAGTGGCGGGAAAACCAAACGGCTATGCGATAGACCTTCTTAAAATGATTGGTGAGATGACAGGGATCAGGTTTGAATTTGTTAATGGTTTCTCTTGGGGCGAGCTTGTCAGTAAGTTTCAAGAAGGAAGTATTGATGGCCTGCAATCGGTTCAACATTATAAAAATAATGGCATAGATGGCCTATACACGACTCCAATTTATGAATTGCCATTTTCTATCGTGACAAGGGTCGGCGCGAAGGTTGTCACTAATTATGCCGAGCTTGAGGGTAAAAAAGTTGCCATTTTATCTGGGTGGTCAATTATTCCTAAGTTGAGAGAGGATTTTCCGAACATTGATTTAGTTGAATTTGAAAACCTAGAGTCTGCATTTAATTCAATTGAAAGCGAAGAGAACTTTGCTTTCTTAGAAGCAGAACCCGTACTCTCGTTTGCATTAGATAGGTTTTTCCAGCCAGGCCTTGTTGTCAATGGGACTCTAGAAGATCTAAAACAGAACTACTCAAACCAATTCCATTTGGTGCTGCAGAGCAAGCATAAACAATTGCTCCCAATCATTGATCAAGCTATCAGTAAGTTAAGTGGTGAACAACTTGATGCCTTAGCGAAAAAGTGGCTCCATGATACCGGCTTTAATACGAATACGACGGTTCCTTATATTGAACTTTATGATTTGACTAAGGAAGCAACGGTTGAAGGCAGTATGGTAAGGGTAGAGTTGAATGGCGAGATCAAGCATCTCTATTTAAAGAAAATAGACACGGGCGAACACTACTCTGAATATTTTGCGGTATTGATTCCCGAATCTGAAATCTTTAGTACAGTCAATAAACGTCTAGCAACCTCTGTTGGTATAACGATGTTACTGATGAGTTTGACGTTGCCTATTGCTTGGGGTTTTGGTGCACCGATAGTGCGTCCTATTCGTCAATTAGAGGAGGAGACTCATAAGATCAAGATGCGTGATTATGATAGTGTCGAGCTTGTTGACACTCGAATCAAAGAAGTATGGGAGCTGTCTGTGGCAGTGAAAGGCATGGCGGCAGAGATTAAGCAGCATGAACAGACACAAGAGGCGTTTGTGGAGTCGTTTATCAAGCTTATCGCCCAAGCTATCGATGATAAATCTGCTTATACGGCAGGGCACTGTAATCGTGTACCAAAACTCGGCTTGATGTTGGCTGATGCAGTTGAGAAATCACAGTCCGATCATTTCAAAGATTTTGAGTTTAAAAATGATGATGAACGTCGTGAATTCAGAATTGCGGCTTGGCTTCACGATTGTGGCAAGATCACGATACCCGAACACATCGTCGATAAAGGTACGAAGCTAGAAGCGAACTACAACCGAATCCACGAGGTGAGAACTCGTTTTGAAGTACTTTGGCGTGATGCGGAAATCACTGCTTTGAGAAAACAACTTGAAGGTACTCTATCAACGCAACTGATAGCCGATGAGCTTGCGGCAACGAAACAGCAGCTACAAGATGACTTTGCCTTTATCGCGATATCAAACGTTGGTGGTGAGTTCATGAGTGACGACAAAGTTGCTCGCATTCGTTCGATAGCTGAGACGACTTGGATGCGTAACTTTGATGATCAACTTGGTCTATCACCGATAGAAGCCTTGAATCGAGAATCGAGTTCAAGTTTGCCAGCGACAGAGCTGCTGTTAAGTGATAAGCCTGAACATATAGTGAAAAGAGATAGGCCGTTAGAGTTTGACCCGAAACATCAAATCAAAATGGATGTGCCGGAGCATCTATACAACTTAGGCGAAGTCTACAATCTGAGCATTGCACGTGGTACGTTAACTGCTGAAGACCGATTCAAGATAAATGAGCATATGCTTGGCACGATTAAGATGCTTGAGAATCTGCCATTCCCGAAAGAGCTAAGCCGTGTTCCTCGCTACGCTTCAACTCACCATGAAACACTTAAAGGTACAGGGTATCCAAGGAAGCTGACTGGTGATGACCTCTCAATCCCAGAACGTATTCTGGTGATCTCTGATATTTTTGAGGCATTAACCGCTGCAGATAGGCCTTATAAGAAGGCTAAGCCAATCAGTGTTGCTGTCGACATCATGTATAAAATGGCATTGGACGAGCATCTCGATATCGAACTATTTAGATTGTTCTTAACCAGCGGCACTCACCTGCGTTATGCAGAAGAGTATCTGAAGCCGGAACAAATTGATTTCGTTGATATCAGCAAATACCTAGATGTTACTCGTCAGATTGCTTGAGTAAAGGTGGCTTGTTAGAACGGGGTCTATGAATGAAAGGCGCACATGAGTGCGCCTTTTTTACATCTGTTTATCGGTGAGCAGGTGGATAGACACGAAGGGGCTGCTTTTGACAAGTTTGGCGATAAGTTGTCGACACATCGATTTCAAATAATTTTAGAGTAGGTATCGGATTGGTGGTTGTCAATCTGTTTGAAGCGATAAATAACAAGTGGTTAAGTTGTTTTTAGTGTCCTTTTGGGTGAGTTTTTATCGTCTATAAAAATACTACCTTAGTCTAAATTGTCGACAATTGGCTTGATTGTCGACAATTTAATCGTGTATTTTATGTTCATGTTGTGAAATTGTTGACAATTAAGGTTCAGCAATCAGAAGTGAGCAGCGTGAATATGAATACTGCGATAAAAGATCTCAGCTTAAGTGCAAACACGAAGACGCGTGTGAGCGATAAAGAGAACACCAAATCAGAAAACCTCACTGAGTATCTCGTTGAGGCGATTGTTAACGGTGAATTACCACCGGGCAGTAAAATCTCGGAACCCGAACTGGCTAAACGCTTTGAGGTAAGCCGAGGTCCACTGCGTGAAGCGATAATGCGTGTTGAAGGGCTTGGCTTGATTGAACGCATTCCTCATGTAGGGGCTCGAGTTATTACCTTTTCGGCAGACAAACTACTCGAGTTGTACGCAGTGCGAGAGGCATTGGAAGGCATGGCGGCTCGCTTAGCAGCGCGACATATTACACAAGAAGAGCTTGTCGGGCTTGAAGGGTTATTGTCGACACACTCAAAACACATCGATGAAGTCGAAGGTTCTTCTTACTTTCATCAACATGGGGATTTCGATTTCCATTACCGCATTATCATAGCGAGTCGTAACAGCAAACTCATTTCGTTGTTGTGTGACGAGCTTTATCACCTATTACGCATGTATCGCTACCAATCGCCACGAGCACAGTCTCGGCCAAAAGAGGCGCTCGATGAACACAAATACATCCTACAAGCGATTCGTAATCGCGATGAAGAGCTGGCAGAAATGCTAATGCGAAGACACATCTCGGGAAGTCGATTACTTATAGAGCAACAAATTCAATCCAAAGATCTTGATTAACTGGCGACTGGTATTTGCTAGCGGTTCTTCGCTTGTGAGAGCTAAACATCAGTAGTCATAAGATTAGAAATTAACAATTAACAGGGAGCGTCATTATGAAGTTATCAGCAGGAGCTAAGTTCCGACAAGCTGTGCAAGACAACGACCCATTGCAGATCGTGGGTACGGTGAACCCGTATTGCGCGATGATGGCAAAGAACTTGGGGCATCAGGCGATCTATTTGTCTGGCGGAGGCATCGCCAATGCGTCTTACGGTTTGCCTGATTTGGGTATCACCACATTGAACGATGTGTTGGTCGATGTTGAACGTATTACTAACGCATGTGATCTGCCATTGCTAGTGGATATCGATACGGGTTTTGGTGGCGCATTTAATATTGCACGTACCATTCGCGCGATTGAAAAAGCGGGTGCAGCTGCAATACATATGGAAGATCAAGTCGCTCAGAAACGCTGTGGTCATCGACCAAATAAAGCAATTGTTAGTCAGCAAGAGATGGTCGATAGAGTCAAAGCGGCAACAGATGCCAGAACCGATGACAGCTTTGTGATTATGGCGCGTACCGATGCATTGGCGGTTGAAGGTATTGATAGCGCGATTGAGCGAGCGATAGCTTGTGTTGAAGCGGGCGCGGACATGATCTTCCCTGAGGCGATGAATCAACTCGATCAATACGTGAAGTTCTCGGCAGCTTTGAAATCAGCAACGGGTAAGCATGTGCCTATTCTCGCGAACATAACTGAATTCGGGCAAACGCCACTTTACAACTGTAATGAGTTAGCGCAATCGAGTGTCGACATGGTGCTTTACCCATTGAGTGCGTTCCGTGCGATGAATAAAGCGGCTGAGAATGTTTACAAGCACTTGTTAGTTGAAGGCAATCAGGAAGCTCTGTTGGATTCAATGCAAACCCGTAAAGAGCTTTACGAACACCTTAATTACCACGACTACGAGAACAAGCTCGATCAGTTGTTTTCAAGCGAAGAGTAAACCGGTTTCAATTAATCAAAAATCAACTTAATCCAATAACGTGAAATGGTTAGTCGCCATATCCAGTACCGATGATAAAGAGCATCGGACACATAAACAGGCAGCACCAAAGAGTGCAAGCGACTAACACAGAAAAGGAGTTCACCATGTCTGTATCTTTGAGTGATAAAGCCGCTGTCGAAAATGCTTCAAAAGTAGAGCAAAAAAGTGAAAAAACAGCAAACAAACCAGCCAGCGCACCGGCAATCGGTGGTGCTGGTCTACGTGGTCAAAGTGCAGGGTCGACTGCGCTATGTACGGTAGGAAAATCAGGAACGGGTTTAACTTACCGTGGCTATGACATTACCGATCTTGCTAACCACGCTCAGTTTGAAGAAGTGGCACATCTGCTATTAAGAGGCCATTTGCCCAATGAAAAAGAGCTAGACGATTACAAAACATTGTTGGTTGGTTTACGTGGTTTACCTCAACCTTTGAAAGCATTGTTGGAGCTTATTCCTGCAGACGCTCACCCAATGGATGTGATGAGAACGGGTTGTTCGATGCTAGGTAATCTAGAGCAAGAATCTGATTTTTCAGAACAATTGCCTGCGACTGAACGAATGCTCGCGCTTTTCCCTGCGATTATTTGTTACTGGTATCGCTTTAGCCATGATGGCGTGCGCATTGATACGGAAGATCAAAGCGAAGCATGTTTGGGTGGCTATTTCTTGAAGATGTTGACTGACAAAACGCCTAGTGAACTTCATAAGAAGGTGATGCACTGCTCGCTAACCCTTTACGCGGAACATGAGTTTAATGCCTCTACCTTTGCCGCTCGTGTTTGTGCGTCAACACTGTCGGATATTCATTCTTGTGTAACGGCTGCGATTGGCACACTAAGAGGCCCACTGCACGGTGGTGCGAATGAAGCGGCAATGGAAATGATCCAAGATTGGCAAACCGCCGATGAAGCCGAAACCAACATCATGCAGATGCTTGCTAACAAAGACAAAATAATGGGCTTCGGTCATGCTATTTATCGTGAAAGCGATCCTCGAAATGCCTTAATCAAGCGTTGGTCAAAAGAGCTTGCTCAAGAGGTGGGAGATGAACAGCTTTACGCCGTTTCAGAGCGTGTTGAAGCAGTCATGAAGCGTGAGAAAGGCTTGTTCTGTAATGCGGATTTCTTCCATGCCTCTGCCTATCACTTCATGGACATCCCAACCAAACTGTTCACGCCAATCTTTGTGATGAGTCGCCTTACAGGTTGGACGGCGCATGTGTTCGAACAAAGAGAAAACAATCGCATCATTCGTCCAAGTGCAGACTACACCGGGCCAGAGCATCAAGACTGGTTACCTATTCATCTACGTTAGCCCTCTATAACGAGCCGACTTATGTCTTGAGGTGACTTCCGTCTTCATACGACAAGGCCTCAAGAACCAACGAATAGAATTTAACAGATAATGGTGGATGTATGTCTGATGTGAAACTTGAACAAGCTCAGTACCTTGATAAAAATCAGTACCGAAAACTTTTACCCGGAACTCATTTAGAATATTACGATGCTTGCGAAGCGGTAGAAGCGATATCTCCGGGCAGTTATAAAACCTTGCCTTATACGTCGAGAGTATTGGCAGAGCAATTAGTAAGACGCTGTGATCCTGAAACCCTTGAAGACAGCTTAAAACAGATCATTGAACGCAAGAGTGACCTTGATTTCCCTTGGTATCCTGCGCGTGTGGTGTGTCATGACATTCTTGGTCAAACAGCCCTAGTAGATTTGGCTGGATTAAGAGACGCGATTGCCGACCAAGGCGGAGACCCTGCCAAGGTGAACCCCGTTGTTGAAACCCAACTGATTGTTGATCACTCTCTGGCAGTGGAACACGCAGGCTTTGATAGCGAAGCCTTTGATAAAAACCGCGCGATTGAAGAGCGCAGAAACGAAGACCGTTTTCATTTTATTGACTGGTGTAAAATCGCGTTTAAAAACGTGAGTGTGATTCCTGCGGGTAATGGAATTATGCACCAGATTAACTTGGAGAAAATGTCTCCAGTGATTCAATCTAAAGAAGGAATCGCGTTTCCTGATACCTGTGTCGGCACCGACAGTCATACTCCTCATGTTGACGCTCTGGGTGTTATTGCAATAGGTGTAGGTGGTTTGGAAGCTGAGACTGTGATGCTCGGTCGTCCGTCTATGATGCGATTGCCTGATATTGTAGGCGTTAAACTGACGGGTCAACGACAAGAAGGGATAACCGCAACGGATATTGTGCTTGCGATTACAGAGTTTCTTCGCAATCAGAGAGTGGTTTCCAGTTATCTAGAGTTCTTTGGTGAAGGGGCTCGTGCACTGACCATTGGCGACCGCGCCACTATATCGAATATGACACCAGAATACGGCGCGACAGCAGGTATGTTCTATATCGATGAACAGACCATACAATACCTAAAGCTGACAGGACGCGAGCCTGAACAGGTTGAGTTAGTTGAGCTATACGCTAAGCAAACTGGCTTATGGGCCGATGATTTAGATTCCGCTCAATACGAACGTGTGCTTGAGTTTGATTTGTCTAAAGTTGAGCGCAACCTTGCAGGCCCATCCAATCCACATCGTCGTTTACCAACCAGTGAACTTGCCAAACAAGGCATCAGCCAAGCTTCTTGGAAAGAGCAACACGCTGAACAATATTCTGATGAACAAATGCCAGATGGTGCCGTGATCATTGCGGCGATTACTTCTTGTACCAATACCAGTAACCCAAGAAATGTCGTCGCCGCAGCATTGGTTGCGAAGAAGGCCAATCAGCTTGGATTAGTTCGTAAGCCATGGGTAAAAACGTCATTCGCGCCAGGCTCAAAAGTTGCCAAGCTTTATCTTGAGTCCGCCGGTTTGTTGCCTGAACTGGAAAAACTAGGCTTCGGTATCGTCGGTTATGCGTGCACAACCTGTAATGGAATGAGTGGTGCGTTGGATCCTAAAATTCAACAAGAGATCATCGACCGTGACCTATATTCAACCGCTGTGCTATCGGGGAATCGAAACTTCGATGGTCGAATTCACCCTTATGCCAAACAAGCGTTTTTAGCATCACCGCCATTGGTCGTCGCTTATGCCTTAGCTGGTACGATTCGCTTTGATATCGAAAAAGACAGCTTAGGTACAGACAGCAACGGAAAATCGATCTATTTAAGTGACTTGTGGCCGAGTGATGCAGAGATCGATGCAGTGGTCGGTGAACATGTTAAGCCTCAGCAATTCCAACAAATCTACGTGAAAATGTTCCAGCCAGACGAGGAACAGGTGACTACTGAACCGCTTTATGACTGGCGACCTCAAAGTACCTATATTCGCAGACCACCTTATTGGGAAGGAGCTCTGGCGGGAGAGCGAAGCCTATCTGGTATGAGACCTTTAGCGATTTTGGGTGACAACATCACCACAGATCACTTATCCCCTTCAAATGCGATTCTCGCTTTGAGCGCTGCGGGGGAATACCTCACCAAAATGGAAGTGCCGGAAGAGGACTTTAACTCTTACGCGACCCATCGAGGCGATCACTTAACCGCGCAACGAGCAACATTCGCCAACCCTAAGCTGTTTAACGAAATGGTGAAGGACGCTGGAGAAGTCGTGCAAGGTTCATTAGCAAGAGTTGAACCTGAAGGTCAAGTTACGCGAATGTGGGAAGCGATAGAAACCTACATGAATCGCAAGCAACCTTTGATTGTCGTTGCTGGCGCAGACTATGGGCAAGGCTCTTCACGGGACTGGGCAGCCAAAGGTGTGCGTTTAGCGGGTGTTGAAGTGATTGTTGCTGAAGGGTTTGAACGAATTCACAGAACCAACTTGGTTGGCATGGGCGTGTTGCCTCTGCAATTCAAAGCGGGGACCAATCGCAATACCTTAGAATTGGACGGTACCGAGCTTTACGACGTGTACGGCGACATTGAAGCAGGGTCTGATTTGGCTCTAGTCATCACTCGTAAAAACGGTGACAAGCTGGATGTGCCAGTAACCTGTCGATTAGATACCGCAGATGAAGTGAATGTGTATAGCGCTGGTGGTGTGTTGCAGCGTTTTGCCAAAGACTTTCTTTCACAGTAGGAGCTAGTTATGAACATCAAACAGATAAAAGTACCTGCTACCTACATGCGGGGCGGAACAAGCAAAGGCGTTTTTTTCAACTTAAGTGACTTACCTGAAGCTGCGCAAGTTGCCGGAGAAGCTCGAGACGCATTACTTCTGCGCGTGATTGGTAGTCCAGATCCTTATGGCAAACAAACCGATGGTATGGGTGGTGCAACATCCAGTACCAGTAAAACCGTGATTGTTTCGAAAAGTAGTAAAGCCGATCACGATGTTGACTACCTATTCGGCCAAGTTGCCATTGATAAGCCGTTTGTGGACTGGAGTGGTAACTGCGGCAATCTGTCTGCTGCAGTGGGCCCATTTGCTATTCATAGTGGGCTAGTCGACTCGAATCGTATTCCAGAAAACGGTGTGGTCGAGGTGCGAGTATGGCAAGTGAACATAGAGAAAACCATTATTGTTCATGTACCTATCGCTGGTGGCGAAGTTCAAGAGTTAGGTGATTTTGAACTCGACGGTGTGACTTTCCCCGCCGCTGAGATCCAAGTTGATTTCCTAGACCCCGCCGATGCGAGTGGCTCTATGTTCCCAACAGGGAATGTTGTCGATTTTTTAGATGTTCCCGATCTGGGTTGCATCAAAGCGACATACATTAATGCTGGGATACCCACCATTTTTGTTGATGCTGAATCGGTTGGTTACCAAGGCACTGAACTTCAATCAGATATCAATAGTGATACCAAAGCCTTGGCTCTGTTTGAATCCATACGAGCACATGGTGCAGTAGCGATGGGTCTTATTGATTCTTTAGAACAAGCAGAATCACGCCAACATACACCTAAAGTTGCGTTTGTTGCTAAGCCTCAAGCGTACCAAGCTTCCAGTGGAAAATCGGTTGCTGTCGAAGATACAGACCTTCTGGTGCGTGCTTTGTCTATGGGGCAACTGCATCATGCCATGATGGGTACGGCTGCGGTTGCTATTGCTTCAGCGGCAAGTGTTCCTGGCACCTTAGTGAACTTGGCAGCCGGTGAGGGAAGTCGTGATTTCGTGACCTTTGGACACCCGTCAGGAACCTTAAAGGTAGGTGCGAAAGCGCTGCAGGCCGAAAGTGGGTGGAAAATAGAGAGGGCGATTATGAGTCGTAGTGCCCGAGTGATCATGGAAGGTGCCATTCGTGTGCCTTTTCCCAAGTAAAGCGATTGTCGTGAACGGTTAAATGTTCACGAATACAACGCTGAGAAAAGAGTGCACCCAAGTGAAACTGTTAAAAGTTAGTCGCTTGGACTAATGGATAAATCATGGAGGAGGCACTATGTCTGCTACGAATCGAATGACTAGAAAAACAGATTACATCACCGAGTATCAATGGGCGAGGGAAGACCCAAATTCGTTTTGGGAAACACAATCACAAGCAATTGATTGGTTTGAGTCACCTAAAACGATATTACAAACTGACGATAACGGAATTGAGCGTTGGTTTCCTGATGGGGTGATGAACACCTGCTGGCTCGCGCTGGATTATCATTGTGAAAATGGGCGAGGTGACAATACCGCACTGATTTACGACTCTCCAGTTACAGGAACTCAATCCTCGTACACTTACAATCAATTGCGTAACCAAGTGGCTAAAGTCGCTGGTATGTTAGCCACGCAAGGCGTTACCAAAGGTGATCGTGTGGTGATCTACATGCCAATGATTCCTGAAGCGGCGATGGCAATGTTGGCCTGTGCACGACTAGGTGCGGTGCATTCGGTGGTGTTTGGTGGTTTTGCCCCTCATGAGCTTGCCGTTCGAATTGAAGATGCCGAGCCCAAGGTGTTGATTACTGCATCCTGCGGTGTCGAGATAAACAAAGTTTTGCCATATAAGCCGATGGTTGATCGCGCGATCATGGACAGTCGTTGGAAACCCGAGAAAGTGGTGGTATTCCAAAGAGAGCAGTCTCTAGCCGAATTGAACAACGAACGCGATGTACTTTGGCAACAAGCGGTTAACGATGCCTTGCCTCATGTGTGTGTGCCTGTTCTAGCAACTGACCCACTATATATCTTGTATACATCAGGAACGACGGGTAAGCCAAAGGGTGTGGTACGTGACAATGGTGGTCACGCGGTCGCGATGAAATACTCGATGAGCACTATCTACGATATGCCGCAAGATGGTGTGTTTTGGGCGGCTTCTGATGTCGGCTGGGTAGTGGGGCATTCCTATATTGTGTATGCGCCATTGATTCATGGTTGCACAACCATCTTGTTTGAAGGAAAGCCAGTTAGAACGCCAGATTCGGGGGCATTCTGGCGTGTGTGTGAAGAGTACAACGTCGATGTGTTATTTTCTGCGCCAACGGCATTTAGAGCTATCAAGAAAGAAGATCCTGAAGGCGAGTTACTCACCAAGTATGACTTATCATCGCTCAAGTCGATTTTTATGGCGGGAGAGCGTTTGGACCCGCCAACATTGGATTGGGTTGAGTCTCATACCAATAAACCGGTTATTGACCACTGGTGGCAAACCGAAACGGGTTGGGCTATTTCTGCCAATCCGACAGGGCTGGAATCTTTGCCAGTGAAAGCAGGTTCTTCAACTAAGCCTGTGCCCGGTTACCAAGTCGAGATTCTTAATGAATTGGGTGAAACGGCACAGCCTAATCAGCAAGGCTTTGTTGCACTCAAACGTCCACTACCACCCGGTTGTCTGCCAACGGTTTGGCGTAATCATGATCGATTTGAATCTGGCTATCTGAGCCAATTCCCAGGCTATTATGTTTCTGGGGACGGTGGCTATCTCGATGAAGATGGGTATCTATTTATTATGGGCCGTATCGACGATGTGATAAACGTAGCGGGACACCGTCTGTCGACTGGAGAAATGGAAGAGATCGTGGGTGGTCACCCAGCCATTGCAGAATGTGCGGTAGTCGGGATTCACGATGACTTGAAAGGACAACTTCCTTTAGGTCTAGTTGTGTTAAAAGATGGCGTAAAAGTCGATGGCATTGAGTTGCAAAGGGAATTGGTTGGCAAGGTTCGTAATGAGATCGGCGCGGTAGCTTGTTTTAAGCAAGCCTTGGTTGTTGAGAGGTTACCTAAGACACGCTCAGGTAAGATCTTACGTAGAACGATCCGGCAGATCGCAGAAGGTGAACAATATGTGGTGCCTTCAACTATTGACGACCCTACCAGCTTAACTGAAATTGCTGAAAAGCTCGGCAAATAGACGTCGCAGTTTAGGTAATCTCACCTTCGGCTTGTTGATTTATACATAATCCGGCGTGATGGTTTACCTAAACTCTACTTTATTCATCCGCTTATCCATTGCGTTTACTATGACCTCATTATGAATCCCACATATTGAGGTCTTTTTATGCGAGCTTACTTTTTGTTGATTGCTTTATTGGTCAGTGGTGCTGCTAGTGCCAGTATTTCAAAGGATGAAGCGAGTAGAGCGTTGTTAGAACCTTTGAGTCATTCCAAGGTATTTAAATGTGTATCAAAGACTGGCGTCGATCTCTATCAAGCGGTTTTTGATATTGGTGTGGGATATGAAGCCGACCCTATTAACTCGAAGATGATCGTTAATTCAAGGAAAGGCCGCTACGAATATCAAATCTTAGGCGCAGTAAGGTCTGAAAGAGCTGGTGAAATTGTCGTGTTAACTCGCCATGTGGGAGACGGTGTTAAAGTTGCGGCTATGATTGATGACGAAAATGGCAAGATACTGGGGATCGGCGATAAAAATCATTATCGAGATTGTGGTGTTAGGCCACCACCTAGCGTAGCAAACATGCAAAACTTTTGGTCTAAAGGCTAAGAGATATGTGAAAGGCAAGAATTATAGAGAAAGCGCGATTGAGGCGACCTTATTGGTCGCCTTTTTTGTTGGTGAGGATAAAGCGAGCTCAAAGCTATATATCATTAATCAGTTATGCGATGGCTGAATAATACATAGCTAAACATGATGTATCGTCTAAACGTGGCTTTATTTATCTCATTAACGGCTGTGCTTAAGATGGTTCTACTCAAAACGAAGAACTAAGCGAGACTCCTATGAAATTCACTAAACCTTTTCTTTTAGCGACACTGATTGTGACTCTTTCTGGTTGCGCATCACCAGCAATGGATAACGAAAATGAGAATGCCGCACGTAATCGTGGTGCGGTAGGTGGTGCTTTATTAGGAGCAACAGCCGGCGCTCTAACTGGAGATGCGAGTTTAGCCGTTAAGGGCGCTGCATTAGGTGGTGTGACCGGTGGTGTTGCGGGTTCAATGAAAGATACGGACGATGCAAGAAACGCACAACGAACCCAAGTTACTGCTGATGGTCTAGCGCAAGACAATCGCACTGATGCAGAAAAGCGAGTTGCGGAAGTAGAGGCGGAAATTAAGCTTATTGAACTGGAACAACAGCTTGCTGATCTCAAAGAAGAGAAAGAAGATAACGGTGCATAAAGCTGAAGCTACAGCAAAAGCCACAGCAAAAACCATAGCTTCGATATTCGTTTAATTCAAAATCATTCAAACAGAATGGCCACGTAATGTGGCCGTTTTTGTATCTAAAATACACACTTCAAACAATGAGTTAATTCAATAACTTGTATAGATACTCACGCCAAGTAAACTAGACTCAGTTTAGATATTAATTTGGTTTGAGAAGCGCAATAGTCATGAATGTCAACTTAAGGGCCGCAAAGCACGCGGATTTAGAACAACTTAACGAGTTAATGTTCGATCTCCACCATCACCACCACCTTGCTAGCCCAGAGCACTTTAAAACGGCAGAAGAGATTGAGCAGGAAAAAAGCATTGCACGATACTTGGATGACCCTGAATGTTTGGTTTATGTGGCATTAAAAGGAGAGCTCATTGTTGGCTTTATCTCTGGGCATTTTTGTGAGCTTATCTCAACGGTCAGCAAACCAGTGCCGATGGGAAGTGTCGATGAACTGTTTGTCTTGCCTGATTATCGAAAAGAATCGATTGCTGAAAAGTTGTTTAACAAAGTTGAAAGTACTTTTGATGATTATGGGGTTGAACAAGTCTTTGTAGAAGTTTGGGACTTTAACTCGCCTGCCAAGGACTTCTATCAAAAAATGGGGTTCACACCTCACATTCAATGGATGAGGAAGGCTTTGCACAAAACGTAGACAGCGATTTTGTGTGGCTTTGATTACAATAGTTCAACTGCAACAGCAGTCTTCAATATTCTTCTATTATTTTTTAGGTAAACTCGTTGGTTATTCGATATTTATTAGTTTTCATACTGTCTCTTTTGAGTACTACTTCCGCTTGGACAAACGACACTTTGCCCGATCATATCGCGGGCGCCTTGTGTGTAGTACGTGCTGATAACCAAATCGTGTTGGTTGATGAGTTGATCACCGGTCAATTGTCTCTACCGGGAGGCACTGTTGTTTCAGGTGAGCCGCCAGCCGTCGCGGCGCAACGTGAAACGTGGGAAGAGGCTGGTTTGTCGGTAACGGTCGGTGATGTGCTAGGTTATACCGACAGTGCCGTCGTGTTTGATTGTATTTCTGACTCTGAAGTGATCAGTTACAAGGCTCGAAATGAGTTAGGTGGCTTTGAGCTGCCGATTTGGTTTGCTCCTCATTATGGCGTGGAAGTCAGCCGAGCGATGTTACTTCCTCCTACTGAATTGCAAGATCACCAATACCGCTACCCAGAACAGTGGTCTGAGATTAACGAGCTGTTTTTATCTGCGACAGATCAACCGGTGACGTATGTGACTGAGCTGGTGGGCGCGGCACCCAAAGTCCATCAAGTTGAATTAAATTGGATTGTGTCACTTCAAAACACGTTCGATAAGATGCCAAGCGTATTTGCGAATACTGTGCTTTTGACTGACTTGTTGGCCAAGCCATGGGTCTTCATTGTGATATTGCCGTTAATTGCTTGGTACTTTGGCCGTAACTTCGCGTTGAAGTTTGGCTTCACTTTGATCTCGGTGACACTACTTACTTTAATCGCGCACCAAGGTTTTGGTTTTCCACGTCCACACGCTTACATGCCAACATTGAAACTGGTGATGAGCAGTGGGTATAGTTTTCCAAGTCTGTTGGCTGCCTTGTGGGTCAGTTTAACCTTGTTAGTCTTTTGGAAACTAAAGCGCCTCTTGGAGCAAAAAGCCATTCTGGTAGTGCTCGCTGGCCTGCTGTGGATCATGCTATTTAAGTCTTATTCAGGTAGTGCGTTTTTTAGTGATGTATTAATGGGTGGCGTATTAGGCGCTTTAACGACGTGGCATATCGTGAGATTAGACGCGAAACCGGATGTTGATATTAGCGCCTTATTGAGTTCTAAAGGTGTTTGGTGGGCATTGTGCTTACTGTCGATTGTTCTGACGGTGATATGGCCACTGCCAACATTCTCATTCTGGGTAGCGATTTTGATGACGATTGCATGCCTAGTGACGTTAACAGACTCGAAACCTTTGGTTGGTCAGTTCTCATTCAAGATCGTTCTTGGAGTGATGGCGATGTTGTTAGCGGGAAATCTGCTGATTAGCTGGGCTGGAAGCTTTGTCTCTTTCAGCGGTATTGCTTCATTTATTGTTGAAACGTTACGTTTCCCAATCTTGATTCTGTTTGGTGTGGTGGCATTTCGTCTGCCATGGAAAAGAGAGTAAGCGACTCGACTAACACAAAATCAAAAAGGCTGTGCAGTGCACAGCCTTTGTCATTTCTGAAACAAGCAAAAAGTAATTCTTATTAGAACCTGTTGAGCGTTTATGAGTTGAAGATAAACTTCTCAATCGCGACCGCTACACCATGGTCGTCGTTGCTAGCTGTGATGTGATCCGCCAGTTTCTTGGTTTCTTCCATTGCGTTTTCCATTGCAATGCCAAGGCCTGCGTATTCAAGCATATGGTGATCGTTTTCAGCATCACCCATGCAGATGACTTCTTCCGCTTTAATGCCTAAGTGTTTCGCTATCGCTTCAATACCGACACCCTTGTTTGATTTCGGGTTTAGGAACTCTAAGAAGAATGGTGCACTTTGTACGATAGTAAACTGAGTCTTAAGCTCTTGTGGCAACTTACCGATGATTTCAGTCAGCTTGCTTGGTTCAGCGACAATCATAGTTTTGATGATTTCGTGGTCATCTTCTAGTTGAGAAAAGTCGAACTCGGTTATATCTAAGCAATTAATACGCGCTTCAATACCAGTGTACTCATTGTTCTCAGGTGTGATTAAGCCGTGGATCTTGCTGAAAGCATGGACATAACCACCAAGCTGTTCAGCGAGGGCAGCAATCTCTTTTGCGGCTTTACCGTTGCTGATCTCACTGTGAATGATCTCTTTTGTCGATATGTTCTGAACCATAGAGCCGTTGTAGAAGAGTACAAAGTCATCTTCGCCGTCAATCGAAAGCTCATCTAATTTGCTTTGCATGCCTTCTAAAGGGCGACCAGAAGCGAGAACTACTTTCACACCTGCAGCTCGTGCTTTGGCGATTGCGTCTTTGTTCTCTTGAGAAATCACTTTTTCACTGTTGAGTAGTGTGCCATCCATATCAAGAGCAATCAGTTTGTACATGTTGTTCCTTACTAAAAAATTAAAAGCTAACGAAATCTATGGGCGAAAGGATAAGGGAACTTGAAAGTTCAGGCTAGGGCTTTGATCAACTCATTTATCAGTACTCATTTGTTTGACCAAAAGGGGGAAGTGCTTTAAGGTCTGCGGTTGATTAATTTCATCAAATGATTGAGCTGAGGGAAAGTTGTACAAGATTAATGAAATGTTTGAAACCATTCAGGGTGAGGGCGTGTTTACTGGCGTTCCCGCTGTTTTTGTTCGTCTGCAAATTTGCCCAGTGGGCTGTTCTTGGTGTGATACCAAGCAGACCTGGGAAGCGTTGCCAGAAGAGGAAACCAGCCTTGGCGATATTATGGTTAAGACAGAAGATTCACCTACTTGGTCAGCAATCGATGCTCAAGGAATCGTGAATGAATATATCAAGCAAGGTTACACTGCTAAGCACATTGTGATTACTGGTGGTGAGCCATGCATTTATGATCTTGTTCCTCTTACTGAAGCGTTTGAGCAGCACGGTTGTCGCTGTCAGATTGAGACTAGCGGAACATCAGAAGTTAAAGCCACACCGGACACTTGGGTTACGGTGTCACCGAAAGTGGCGATGAAAGCGAAACTGGAAATCTTAGATAGCGCCTTGCAACGTGCTAACGAAATTAAGCATCCAGTAGGTACAAGCAAAGACATCGAACAACTTGACGGTTTATTGGAGCGAGCAGCAGTTCCTAACGACACTGTTATCGCTCTGCAACCAATCAGCCAAAAAGACCGCGCTACTCAGCTTTGTATTGATACCTGCATTGAGCGCAATTGGCGCTTATCAATACAAACTCACAAATATTTGAGCATCGCATAGGTTGTATTTTTACTGGGCAAGATAAGTCGCTAGTAGAAGGTTCTCGTAAGGATTTAAGATGAAAAAAGCAGTGGTAGTATTCAGTGGTGGTCAAGACTCAACAACGTGTCTTGTTCAGGCATTAAAAGAGTATGATGAAGTTCATGCGATTACGTTTGATTATGGTCAGCGCCATAGACTCGAGATTGAAGTTGCGGAGTCATTGTCGAAAGAGCTTGGTGTGAAAGCGCACAAAGTGATGGATGTGACTCTGTTGAATGAACTGGCTATTAGCTCTCTGACTCGTGACGATATTCCTGTGTCTCATGAGCTGCAAGAGAATGGGCTGCCGAATTCATTCGTTCCTGGTCGTAATATTCTATTTCTGACTCTAGCGGGTATTTACGCTTACCAAATCGGTGCTGAAACCGTGATTACAGGTGTGTGTGAAACAGACTTTTCTGGTTACCCTGATTGTCGTAATGACTTTGTGAAGGCGATGAACTCTGCACTTGTACAAGGTATGGACAAGCCGCTTGATATCAAAACACCGCTAATGTGGTTAAACAAGGCTGAGACATGGGCGCTAGCAGACCAGTACTCAGCACTTGAACTTGTTAGAAACAAAACACTGACTTGTTACAACGGCATTGTTGGTGATGGCTGTGGCGATTGTCCGGCATGTGAACTGCGTAAAGTTGGCCTTAACGATTACCTCGGTGATCGCGAAAGCATCATGGCTGAGTTGGTTCGCAAACAGGCTGAGAATAAATAATTTCAGGTAAATCAATCGGTTCGTTATATGCATCAATAATGCAGTTTCGGCCGTTGCTTTTGGCTTGATAGAGTGCTTGGTCGAGCACTGAATACAAGTCATCAAAGTCACTTAATGCGTTTGAGGTTGCTAGATAAGCAAAACTCGCGGTCACATTAAGTGACTTTTTGCTTTCTGATAAAAAGACAGTGCTTGAAATGGCGTAGTGCAACTCTTCAACGCGTTCTCGTACCTCTGCTGGTGGGGTATCGGTTAACATGATGACAAATTCTTCACCCCCTAAGCGACCAAACAATTCACCATTCACTAAGTGTTTTCTAATTTGATCACTAATATGGACCAGTGCCCGATCACCAGTAGGGTGCCCATGCTCATCATTAATCTTCTTAAACTTATCTAGATCAAGCAGCACGAGCACATGCTGTTTGTCCGTCCCTTTACAGCGTTTCACTCTTTTGATTCTTCGAATTATCTCAGTTCGGCTATATGCTTTCGTTAAGCCATCAATTGCTGCTTTTGCGCGAACCGTTTTGTTTATCAATACCGTGAAGCTTGCAGCGCAAAGCAACAGAATAACAACGATGTTGTACATCCATCTTTGATGTTCCATTTTTTCAATTTGAACGCGGTCGAGTTTCGTCTGATGTGTCAGGAAAGAGCTTTCTAGTTCTTGTTCATATTTGGCGTGCGTCAGGCCGAGCGCTTCGAGTGCGAGTCGATTGTCGATATCTCTAGCTTCCATTTGTATTGACGAGTATCGCTGGTAGAAATAGAAAGCTTGTTGGTAATCGCTGAGTGATTGATGAATATCAGAAAGCTGAAGAAGTGACTGCGCGATGTATTTATGCCTTGTGACTTGTTCAGCTAATTCTAGCGCTTGTTGAGCATAGTTGAGTGCTTCCGTTGGCAATTTCTGTTCTTCGAACATATCGCTGATCGCCAAGTAAGCATTGATGCGAATGACATCATTGCTCAGTTCGCTCGAAGCTGAAAGAGACTCAATTAGGTAGGTTCTCGCCACATCATAGTTTTTCGTTTGAGTGTACGCTTTTCCTAAGCCAAGACTTGTGAGTGCAATACCGTAGCTATGCGACGTTGAGCTCAGCAGTGTTCTTGCTGTCTGAAAGTGGTGAATTGCTAGTTCACTTTGCTCTTGGTTAAGGTAGAGATCCGCAAGGCTGTGATGCACTTGTGCTTTCATTAAATCTGAAGCGTTTACTCTGAGAATGAGAGCTTGCTCTAGATACTCCGCCGATTTTTCATATTGCTTTAATTCTTTGAGCAAGTTACCCACATCGTTGTAAACCCCTGAAATATCATGCCCTTGTGGAAACACGTTTATTAGTGATAGGTAGGTGTCTAGTGCAGCTTGATAGTCACTGCGGAAATGATGATTGTTCGCGATGACTCGATAAGTCCCGAATTTTGGTAATACAGGGTCAGCGATGTCATGTAAATCTGACTGAAGGGCAGAGCAGTAATAGTTCGCTTGATGGTATTTAGCTTGCTCGTTAAGCGATCGGCATAGCTGGTACTTTAGTAAGGCTTTACCAGTTAAATCACTGCGAGATTGCATTTTCGCCAAAAGTGTTAGAAAGCCTTGTTGTGCTTGTTCATATTGGCCTTTGCCGTCTTTCCTCAGAGCAGAAATAAACGCTGTTTCTATCGCTTGGTAGTCATTGTCGTTTGAAGCGATTCCGTAGAACGGCTGATCTCGGTGGCTCATGTATTGATACAGAAGAGACGCAAGGTAAAGCTTATCTCCATAAACCGTTGAGCCGATGTAGCGTGTTTGCAGCATGTTTAATGCGCGCTCAGGAGAGTGGTTTAAAGTAGAGAGATAAAGCGCGTTCCAATCAGCATTTGGAGTAGAGCTTAGATTGGAGGTATAGACTGGTGAATTGTGGTCACGATCTGATGTTGATACTTGGCTATAAGAACAAAAGCTAATGAATAGTAGAAAGGTAACAAAAACGAAGTGATTCACAAGAGACGATCAATCAGATAAAGAACGATATTCTATTATTAGTTTGATGTTGCTTCAAATTTTGAATGGTGCGACTACGTGGTTATGCGAGGTAGGTCTCTAATTTATTGATACTAATCAGAGGTATATCGGTCGCGCGAATCGTGCGACCGATATCGGAAATTAGATGTATAATTTCGCTAGGTCAGAAGGCTCAAGTTCTTTGCCTTCTAATGTTGCATTCCAGTTAGTACCAACAAGAACGCCGTCTTCAGCAAGAGTCAGTAACCAATCTTCTACAAAGATATCTAGTGGAATTTCTAATACTTCGAAGTCAGCCCACTCTTCAACGTTGTGAGTTTGAGCATCTTCTTTTGAAGACCAGAATGGCATCACTTCGCTGTTTTCGAATTCACTTGAGTCACATGCTAGCCAACCTTCTTCGTTGCGAAGGCCCCATACCAGTTTAGTTTCTTGTGTTTCAGAAACGAAAAGTTCTAGATTTGCTTGAGTATCAGCTGTTAGTTTGCTCATGGATTAATTCTCTATGTTGATAACGTGGCAAGATTAACATTATAGACGGCTTAGGTATATGCTATTCAAGGAATTATCACCATACTGAAACGTTAACTTAAGATAACGTTTCAGTATGGTAAAAGCTGGGTACGCCTACTTTTTAATTTTGGTGAAGATGTGCCATTCTTCTTTGATATTACCCTTAAATCCAACAACGGAAGCAACAACTTTTCGATGTAGTGCGTGATTGATTTGGGTGTCATCACTGCTGAATTCAGAATCACCATGACCTACGATGCTGACTCTAGATGGCTGAATACCGTTGCTAATTAGCGCTCGTCTTACATGTGATGCACGTTCTTTCGAAAGCTTTAGGTTATGTTCCGCGTTACCTACTTTGCTGGCATAACCTTGCAATTCAATGCTGGTACTTTCGTAGCGCTTTAAAAATGCCGCCATTTGGCGTATGTGCCCTAGAAAGACAGGGTTTATTTCCGTTGAATTATTAGCGAAGAGTATATGCAGCTCTTTCTTTTCCGATGACTCGAAATATGATCCACAACCGTCGTTATCGATCTCGGCACCAATTTGTGTATCGGGACATAAATCTCGCGCGTTTATTACACCGTCATTGTCATCATCTTGAAGATCGTAAATTTGAGTGGCCGGCGGTAGAGCGCGATATTCGAATTCATCTTCGTTGTTTTCAGCTAAAACATTGGCAGATACAACCATGAAGCAAAGCGATAATACTGTGTTGGTAAGCTTCATTAATATTCCACCTTTTCATTCCATTCTTCTGGGATCTCAACTCGTAAACCGATGAGTAGGTTACCAGTTGCGTTCATTACGCGATATTTTGCGTATTGCTCGTCATACTTAGCATCTAAATAGCCTTTACGAGCTTCGAATAATTCATTCTCAGTGTTAAGTAAGTCGAGAAGGGTACGTTTACCGATACGGTATTGTTTCTCATATGAGATTACCGTGTCTGATGCCGAGTCTACGTGGTCAGATAGGAACTCTTTTTGCTGAACCGTTAAATCAAGTGCGCTCCATGATAGACGTAGACTCTCTTCTACATTGCGGTAAGTACTTTCGCGAAGGTCCTTGGCTTTGTTGAGTTGGTAGGCTGCACTTTCTGTGCGGTCTTGATCCGAACCACCATTGTAAAGGTTGTATCTTAAACGAACCATGGCAGAAAACTCATCGCTGCTGCCTTCTGTACCACCGGCGTCATCACGCCAAGTTTGAGCGGCTTCAAAAGAAACAGTCGGGTAGTTGGTACTCTTAGATTGTTTGTATTGGAACTTCGCTGAGTCAACATCGGCTTGTGCAATCTTAATGACTGGATGCTGGTTAAACGCTTTTGCCAACGCACCATCAACGGTATAAGGAATTGCACCCGCATCTGCGCGAGGGAAAGTTAACCCTAAAGGAGATTGACCAACAAGTCTTTTAAACTGAGTATGCGTATCAAAAAGGTTGTTTTGAGCAGCAAGCAAATTCCCGTGCGCTTTCGCAATACGAGCTTCAACTTGTGACATATCTGCGGTTGAACCAATACCTGATTCCACGCGCTTACGAATATCGTTATATATCTCTTTGTGCGTCGCTAAGTTACTTTCCGAAAGAGAAAGCACTTCATAGGCTTTCACTGCATCAAGATAAACCTTTGTTACTTCTAAAGCGATGTCTTGCGCGTTAGATAGTAGTTGATAGCGCACGGACTCTGCATCAGCCGCAGTACGGTCAATATCATTGGATGTATTAGCGCCATCCCATATTAACTGGGTCAAGGTGATCGTTGCTTCTTTTCTAGTCAGATCGGTAGTGTCTTGGTTGGTTGCTAGATCAGTATGTTCATAACCAATCCCACCATCTAAGTCTATACTTGGTCGATAAGCACCACCAGAAGCGTCGTTAAGATAACGCTTACTGATATATTCGTTATAAGCACTTTTGATTTCAGGGTTGCTTTCTAATGTAAACGCAACGGCTTGCTCTAAGGTTTGTGCTGTTGTCGGCAAACTTAGCGCTATAGCTAACCCTAATGTTGTCGTTTGAATGTAATTCAATTTCCATCTCTCCAAATTGGACTGCATCTAAACCTACGCTTTTTAATGTGCTAGATACGAAATTTAGATGAACCGCCAAAAAAATAACGTTCGCTCGAGAAGCTACCGTAAATGGTTGTAAAGTTGTTAACAGTTTGCTGTGCGTTTTATGATGATTTTGAGAACGTCAATTTTACGTTTTTAGCTCTGTTATTTTTCGCAAACACAATAACTTATATTGATAGTGTGAGCACTTTCATTATTGTGTGATGTGATCAGCGTCATTACCTTGTCACTCGGTATGTTAAATGCACGATTCATAACTAGGAATTATGTGATGTTAAATGTTATATTTAGGCTAATATTATAAATAAGATGTCACAAAGTTGACGTGACAAGCGAAAATGGTTTTTAGGGGTTGATATGGACATTACAGCATTGAATTTGACCGGTGCTCTTGCATTGGGTCAGCGCATTGTTATTTCAGTTGATGGCACGGTTAGAGTACTCGAAGAGGGAGAGCCTCTACAGGCTGGAGATGTAACTCTTGAATCTCAAAATGGACCTAATGAACCTCAGGTATCAGTTAAGCGTTTTTCACCTGAAGACGGTGAAGTTGAACTAGACCAGGATATCGCAAATATTTTTGCCGCATTAGAAGAAGGTGAAGACCCTACTGAGTTAGGAGATGAGTTCGCTACCGCTGCTGGTCAAAATGGTTCTAGCTTGGCAACTAGTGGGACTGTAGAGCGAGACGGTGAAGAAACGATCCCAGCAACCGAATTTATAACAACGGGATTTGAAGCGCTGGGCATGTCGCGAACTCAAAGCCTGAGCCTTCTAGAGCAATTCCGTTCGTTTGAGCAAACTAATAGCGCCCCTACCTTTGTTGATACCAATAACTCGCCTGTCGGTGACACTCTCTCATTTACAACCGATGAAGATACTCCAGTAAGCGGAACGTTGTCAGCATCAGATGAAGATGGCGATTCGCTGTCTTTCGTTAAGTTCACCGATCCATCAAACGGTACTGTCGTTGTCGATGAAAATGGTGATTGGACTTATACCCCCAACGAAAACTACAACGGTACCGATAGCTTTACGGTTATCGTCGATGATGGAAATGGTGGTACTGACACAATTACGGTTAACGTTGGCGTAACTCCCGTAAATGATGCGCCGATAGGTAATGACCTTTCAGTAACCACCGACGAAGATACCCCAGTAAGCGGAACGCTAAACGCAACAGATACGGACGGAGACTCGTTAACATTCTCAAAAGGCACAGATCCGTCAAACGGTTCTGTAGTCGTTGATGAAAATGGTAATTGGACCTATACGCCAGACGAAAACTACAACGGAAGCGATAGCTTCACCGTTGTAGTTAGCGACGGGAATGGAGGCACAGATACTATTACTGTTGATATTGGCGTGACGCCTGTAGATGACGACTCTTTATTTTTTAACCAAGAACTAAGTTATGCGGAAAACCAAGTGGCGGGCGCGGTGGTGGGTACCTTGTCCGGCAGCGATCTGGATGGCGTGACCAAATACGAGTTCAAACACAGTGACGGCACCTTAAGCACCATCAGTGAAGACGGTTTCTACAGTGT
>NZ_JBFRTU010000056.1:0-33088 GCF_041474275.1 Vibrio sp. 10N.222.52.B7
GCCCGATATCGATGCACTCTTGCCTTGGAACTTCAAACATTAGTAATATCGCCCTGTAGGTTCATGGGGCGTTTACCTAAGACTCATGAGACAAGCTAACGGATGTACAAGCCTTTTGTACTTTTAGTCCATAATTGAACGCGGTGGCCAAAGAGACCGATACAACGACGAAAAAAGCGAACCATTCGGTTCGCTTTTCTATATGGTTTACGTCACAAACTTAATTGCGGTCACAGACTTAATTAATCTAGTCACAAACCTTATTGTGATGTGACACGCTACGAATTAGTCTTCGTAGTTATCGATGCTTGGGCAAGAACAAATTAGGTTACGGTCGCCGTATACGTTGTCTACACGGTTAACTGTTGGCCAGTACTTCGAGTTCTTGGTTGCTTTCGATGGGAAGCAAGCAAGTTCACGAGAGTAAGGGCGATCCCATTCTGCGCCAGCTAGATCAACTTGTGTGTGCGGTGCGTTCACTAGAGGGTTGTTGTCTAGTGGCCATTCACCCGCTTTCACAGCTGCCATTTCGTGACGGATTGCGATCATCGCTTCACAGAAACGGTCTAGCTCTTCTAAATCTTCTGATTCAGTTGGTTCTACCATTAGTGTGCCAGCTACTGGGAAAGACATAGTTGGCGCGTGGAAACCGAAGTCCATTAGACGCTTAGCAATATCTTCTTCGCTGATGCCTGTGTCTTCTTTAAGTGGACGAATATCGATAATACATTCGTGCGCTACGCGGCCGTTAGTGCCACGGTAAAGAACAGGGTAGTGAGGACGTAGTTTCTCCATCACGTAGTTCGCGTTCAGAATCGCTACTTTAGTCGCATCTGTTAGGCCAGGTTCGCCCATCATTGCGATGTAAGCCCAAGAGATAGGTAGGATTGAAGCACTACCCAAATCTGCTGCTGATACTGCGTAATCGCTGCCTTGTACACCATTTTCGATGTGACCTGGTAGGAAAGGTGCTAGGTGCGATTTAACACCGATAGGACCCATACCCGGACCGCCACCACCGTGTGGGATACAGAATGTTTTGTGTAGGTTCAAGTGAGATACGTCTGAACCGATGAAGCCAGGTGAAGTTAGACCTACTTGAGCGTTCATGTTCGCGCCGTCTAGGTAAACCTGACCGCCCGCTGCGTGTACTTGTTCACACACTTCTTTCACTTGCTCTTCGTATACGCCGTGCGTAGAAGGGTAAGTGATCATGATGCTTGATAGGTTTTCTTTGTGCTTCTCGATTTTCGCTGCTAGGTCTGTCATGTCGATGTTGCCATCTTCATCACACTTAACAACCACTACCTTCATAGAAACCATTGATGCTGTTGCAGGGTTAGTACCGTGCGCCGAGCTTGGAATCAGACAAACGTTACGGTGACCTTCACCGCGGCTTGCGTGGTAACGTTGAATCGCGATTAGACCTGCATATTCGCCAGATGCACCAGAGTTAGGCTGTAGTGAGAAATCGTCGTAACCGGTGATTTCACATAGCTTCTCTTTAAGATCTTTCGCTAGCGCTGTGTAACCCGCTGCTTGATCAAGAGGTGCGAATGGGTGAATTGAACCAAACTCAGGCCATGTTACTGGGATCATCTCAGCAGCAGCGTTCAGCTTCATCGTACAGCTGCCCAGTGGGATCATGCCGTGCGTTAGTGAGAAGTCTTTGTTCTCAAGCTGTTTTAGGTAACGCATCATTTGCGTTTCGCTGTGGTGCGTGTTGAATACTGGGTGAGTTAGGAACTCTGATTCACGACGACAGTTTTCTGGAATTGCCGCAAACTCATTTGATGCAATGTCAGAAGATAGCGCTTGAACGTCTTCTTTTACGTCGAAGATAGCGAATAGGGCATTCACGTCGTCGACTGTGGTTGTTTCATCTAAGCTGATACCGATCATCTTACCTTTAAGAAGGCGCAAGTTGATGTCTGCTGCTTGTGCTTTCGCGTACAGTGCATCTGTCTTCTCTTCAGAGTTGATCGTGATGGTATCAAAGAAGCTGTTGTTCGTTAGCTCGTAACCCGCTTTAGTCAGGCCAGCCGCTAGGATAGCTGTCATGTGGTGTGTACGACGGGCAATAGTACGTAGGCCTTCTGCACCGTGGTAAACCGCGTAGAAAGACGCCATGTTTGCTAGAAGTGCTTGAGCTGTACAGATGTTCGATGTCGCTTTCTCGCGGCGGATGTGTTGCTCACGAGTTTGCATTGCCATACGTAGTGCTTGGTTACCGTGAGTATCGATTGAAACACCGATTACACGACCTGGCATTGTACGCTTATGCTTTTCACGAGTACCCATGAATGCAGCGTGTGGACCGCCGTAACCCATAGGAACACCGAAACGTTGTGCTGAACCGATTACTACGTCTGCGCCCATTTCGCCAGCAGGCTTAAGTAGAGCAGATGCGAGTAGGTCAGTAGCAACGGTTACTAGAGTTTTGTTTGCTTGAGCTTTCGCTATGATGTCTGTTAGGTCACGAACTTCGCCCGTTGTACCAGGGTATTGAACCAACGCACCAAATACGTCTTGCTCTGGAAGTGTTTCAAGAGCGCCAACCATTACTTCAAAACCGATGTACTCAGCACGAGTTTTAACAACTTCTAGTGTTTGAGGGTGAACATCGTCAGCAACGAAGAATACTTTGCTCTTGCTTTTACCAGCACGCTTACACAGTGTCATTGCTTCGCCAGCCGCTGTCGCTTCGTCAAGAAGAGACGCGTTCGCGATTTCCATACCTGTAAGGTCCATTACCATTTGTTGGTAATTTAGTAGAGCTTCAAGACGACCTTGAGAGATCTCTGGTTGGTATGGTGTGTAAGCTGTGTACCAGCCTGGGTTCTCTAAAACGTTACGTAGAATAACGTTTGGAGTGAATGTGTTGTAGTAGCCTTGGCCAATGAAAGTACGTTTCACTTGGTTTAGGTTAGCGATCTCTTTAAGAGAGGCCAGCATGTCCATTTCGCTTAGTGGCGCAGCAAGTGTCATTGGTTTTTCAAGACGGATTTGTGCAGGAACCGTTTCGTCGATCAGTGCGTCTAGGCTAGTCGCGTTGATCGCTTCAAGCATTTTTTGCTGGTCTGCTTTATTTGGGCCGTTATGACGAGCAACAAACTCGTTTTGAGTACCCAGGTCTTTCAGTAATTGGCTTTGAAGTAATTCAGTCATGATATGTTCTACTTTCTCTCTGGAGCCGTGAGCTAGCCCCTAAAATTAAGCTGCTCAAAAGAGCAGCTTTATCGTAATGAGGTTACCTATTAGTCTTCTTCGATAGAGCTTAGGTATTCTTCCGCATCTTTAAGGTTGTCTAGTTCAGACGCATCAGACATCTTCACTTTAACAATCCAGCCACCTTCATAAGGTTCTTCGTTGATTAGCTCTGGGCTATCTTCTAATTCTTCGTTGATTTCTACGATTTCGCCAGAGATTGGTGCGTAGATATCAGAAGCAGCTTTCACTGACTCAACTAGAGAGAAGCTTTCGCCAGCTTCGATTTCGTCGTCAGTGTCAGGCAGGTCAACAAACACAACGTCACCTAGCATCTCTTGAGCGTGCTCAGAAATACCGATAGTTACAGTACCGTCACCGTTGTCTTTTACCCACTCGTGGCTGTCTGCAAACTTTAGTGTATTGTCCATTGCTTATTCTCCAAAAATTTATGAGGTTTTAATTTAAATCTTAAAAACGGTCTAACGGTAAAGAGGGAAGCGCTTGCAAAGCTCTTTAACTTGCTTGCGAACACGTTGCTCAACTTCAGCGTTGCCTTCAGGGCTTTCAACTAAGCCATCAAGTACATCGCCGATCCATTCACCGATAAGTTTGAATTCTTCAGTGCCAAAACCACGACTGGTTCCAGCTGGCGTACCTAAACGAATGCCAGAAGTAATCATAGGCTTCTCTGAATCGAATGGTATACCATTTTTGTTACATGTGATCCCTGCACGCTCTAACGCTTCTTCAGTTACGTTACCTTTCAAGCCCTTAGGACGAAGGTCAACCAGCATTAGGTGCGTGTCTGTTCCGCCAGTCACAATGTCACAACCGCGAGTTTGCAACACTTCAGCAAGAACTTTTGCGTTGTCGATCACTGAATCAATATAAGTATTAAATTCTGGGCCAAGTGCTTCGCCAAACGCCACTGCTTTAGCCGCGATAACGTGCATGAGTGGGCCGCCTTGTAGGCCAGGGAACACTGCAGAGTTGATCTTTTTGTTGATGTCTTCGTGGTTGGTCAGAATCATACCGCCGCGTGGGCCACGAAGTGTTTTGTGCGTTGTTGTTGTAACAACGTGTGCGTGTGGTAGTGGGCTAGGGTGAGCACCTGTCGCGATAAGACCCGCGATGTGTGCCATATCTACCATAAGGATAGCGCCAACTTCGTCAGCGATTTCGCGGAATTTAGCGAAGTCGATAACGCGTGGGATAGCACTACCACCTGCAATAATCATTTTAGGTTGGCATTCGATAGCGAGAGCGCGTACCGCTTCGTAATCGATTTCAAGAGTGTCGCGGTCTACGCCGTATTGAACTGCGTTGAACCATTTGCCTGAAAGCGCAGGGCGTGCACCGTGCGTAAGGTGACCACCAGCGTCAAGAGACATACCTAGGATAGTGTCGCCAGGTTGAAGTAGGGCAAGTTTAACTGCGCCGTTCGCTTGAGCACCTGAGTGAGGTTGTACGTTCGCGTATTCACACTTGAATAGCTGTTTAGCACGTTCAATCGCAATAGCTTCTACTGTATCTACGTGCTCACAACCACCGTAGTAACGACGACCTGGGTAGCCTTCTGCGTATTTGTTGGTAAGGCAAGTGCCTTGAGCTTGCATTACTGCTTTAGAAACGATGTTCTCAGAAGCAATAAGTTCGATTTGTTCGTTTTGACGAGTGTTCTCTGCTTGGATTCCAGCAAATACTGCGTCGTCAGTCGCAGATAGGTTCGTAGAGAAAAAACTGTCTAAGCTATGGTTTTGATAAGCGTTCATTGTCGAGACCTTTCATTAAGCTAATGGTGATTGTTTTTATAGTCCATTAGGTCTTACGTTGATTTCTGCATCGGTATCGTTTGCGTTATATAGGTGTATAAATAGTGCGTTGCTTCTTATTTATACGACCATAGCGTCAAAGCGATCGTTGTAGGGTCAATGCAGCACGAATTGGTTCCCAAAAATTTCGGGTAAAAAACAGCTCTTACAAATGTTAAATCTATCACTTGCTGCAAGCTGAAGTAGCATCTCTTCATCTAACAAGTCGATAACATAGCTCCGATAAAATCAATTTTCAACAAAAATTTCCAATAGGAAACAGATTTTCTCGTTTTGCTACAGGGAGCACGCTTTATTTCCCTGTGTGCTCTTTAATCAACAAAGCGCTTCATGCAACAATGAAATCAATAGACAGGAAGTAAGAAATGAATGAGGGACCTATGTCAGAAGACATTTATGATGAGTACCCATCTTTAACGTTGGCGAAAGAGACGTTAGATCAGAATATCGAACCACTTAGGCTCGGCCAGCGTATTAAAGATATCCGCAGCAAGCTGGGCATTACGTTAGAAGAGGCGAGCCAACGTACTGGTTTGGCGCGCTCTACGCTGAGTAAAATCGAGAACGAACAAATCTCACCGACGTTCCAAGCGATGCAGAAATTGGCTATGGGTTTGCAAATTGATATGCCGCAACTCTTTGAGCCACCAAGAAAAAAGGTTGCCACAGGACGTCGTGACTTAACTAAAGCAGGTCAGGGCAAACCTCACCCAACTCCGACTTACGAGCATGAACTGCTCGCGACAGAACTTTCGAATAAGAAGATGATGCCGTTCAAGAGCCGAGTGAGAGCACGCACCTTTGAAGAGTATAACGATTGGGTTCGCCACGATGGTGAGGAGTTCTTGATGGTGATCTCTGGTGATGTGATGTTCTACTCAGAATTCTATGAGCCGGTACCCATGAGCGAAGGTGACAGCATGTATTACGACGCCAACATGGGGCATATGTTGATTTCTACTAGTACAGAAGATGCACTGATTTTGTGGGTGACTGCAAAATAAGTTAACAAAGTTAGAATTTCTTATAGTGAATGCAAACGTTTGCTTTTGTTTCTAACGTTTGCCAAAAGACGCGATGTTGGTGTGAAAAGCATCAATATCGCGTTTTTGTATGCGACTGAAAGTTGTTTTTAAATTGTTAAATATCACATTTTGAGCTGTTTTAATCTTGTTAAGGGTGTAAAACTGACTCAGGCTTGTTTACTATAGTGAACACGGTTTACTCATGTTGATTGAAGTTTACTGAAGTGAATTCTTAGAAAGTGAGTCGTATAGCTTTTATACAGAAGCCTCTTTTTATATCGCTAGTAATAAAAGCCTATATAGAAGACATCACTTTTTACTATCTACTGTTTCTAACGTTAACCCATATCGTTAGAGGCGACTCTAAATAGAGATATAAGCGGCAGATTCGATTTGGAAAGCCTGCAACGCTTCATGGAGAATAAAATGACTCAAGAACACGCTAATCAAGACCTACTAAAAACACCTCTGCATGCACTTCACGTTGAAGTCGGCGCAAAAATGGTTCCTTTTGCTGGCTACGACATGCCAGTTCAGTATCCACTAGGTGTAAAGAAAGAGCACTTACACACTCGTGACGCTGCTGGTCTTTTTGATGTTTCTCACATGGGGCAACTGCGTCTACACGGTGAAAATGCAGCCGCTGTTTTAGAATCTCTGGTTCCAGTAGATATTATCGACCTGCCTTCTGGTAAGCAGCGCTACGCCTTCTTTACTAATGAACAGGGCGGCATCATGGATGATCTTATGGTTGCTAACCTTGGCGATCACCTATTTGTTGTTGTGAACGCGGCGTGTAAAACACAAGATATCGACCACCTAACGGCTCACCTTCCTGCAGACGTAAAAATGGAAGTGATTGATGACCGCGCTCTATTAGCACTTCAAGGTCCGAAAGCGTCTGAAGTTCTGGCTCGTTTCCAACCAAGCGTTGCAGACATGCTGTTCATGGATGTTCAAAAAGTCGATATCGACGGCGTAGAGTGCATCGTAAGCCGCAGTGGTTATACCGGTGAAGATGGCTACGAAATCTCAGTACCGAACGATCACGCTGAAGCACTTGCTCGTAAACTAACATCAGAAGCAGAAGTAGAGTGGATTGGCCTTGGTGCTCGTGACTCACTTCGTCTTGAGTGTGGTCTATGTCTGTACGGTCACGATCTAGATACAACAACAACGCCGGTAGAAGCTAGCCTTTTATGGGGTATCCAAAAAGTGCGTCGTACTGACGGTGAACGTGCAGGCGGTTTCCCTGGCGCTGATATCATCCTTGAGCAAATCGCGACTAAAGACGTTCAACGCAAGCGTGTTGGTCTTGTTGGTCAGACTAAAGCACCAGTACGTGAAGGCGCTGAGCTGTTCGATGCTGAAGACAACAAGATTGGCGTTGTAACAAGTGGTACTGCGGGTCCTAACGCGGGCAAGCCTGTTTCTATGGCTTACGTTCGTACTGACCTAGCGGTTATTGGCACTGAAGTATTCGCTGAAGTTCGTGGCAAGAAGCTACCAATGACAGTAGAAAAAATGCCATTCGTACCTCAGCGTTACTATCGTGGCTAATCTCTTTTAAGAGAAACCACTAAGCTAAATGAAAGCCTATTGTTTGCTTCTCTTTATTGGGAAGCCTAACGGTAGGCTTTTTTGATTTTGGTAGCGTATGTCTTTGGTAACGTATTGCTTTTAACGTTACCCACTAACAACGGTTACTTAAAATTCGTTTATAAAATGAGATATGTGGCGATATCGTTACAAATACTTACTATAATCACGATTGTGACGTGTTATGGTGACGATTCATCATTTTTGTAAATAAGTAGTAGGGGTTACAAGGAGTTAACTATGAACGTAAACCATACAATGAGTCCGGTTCGTAAAGCCGTTTTAGGGCTTTTAGCGCCATTAATTTACACATCAAGTGTTATGGCAACGGAAAACACGGACGAAAGTACTCCTGATTTGGGTGTAACACCCTATATTGTGAATGGTAGCGACGCTTCAGTCACGGAATTTCCTTCGATGGCAAGCTTGTTCATTGATCGTATTGATTATGACGGTGTTTACTCAACAGGCCCTTACTGTGGTGCAACAATTTTAGATCCAACGCATATTCTAACCGCAGCGCATTGTATATACGGTAATGAAGAAGGGCAGTTGTTTACTGTTGTCGTCCCTCAAATTGAAGATACTTCTCAGTTTCCCAACGGTAACATCCAAAAAGCTCGTGTATCTGAGGTTTACTATCGCAGCGATTATTCAAATGCGTTGAGCGACCTATTACGCAATGACGTTGCAATACTTAAGTTAGAAAGCGCACTGAATATCGACTCAATCAATGATGTTGTAAAGCGTCCTAGTTCGGATGGTTATCGCAGTTCTTCTGAGGCGTTTACCGCTGTGGGCCATGGTGATACACGCACTGGTTTCGACGGAACCACTTTGCTACAAAAAGCAAACCTCAATTATGTAGACAATGCGACTTGTAAAACGGTATTTGCTGCTGGCAATGAGTTAACAGAGAATCAAATTTGTTTCGTTGGAGATGTGGCTACTTCTGGCTTGTACGGTGGCACTTGTCAAGGTGACTCTGGAGGTCCTGTCTACTGGAAGGATGGTTCGGTTTACAGACAAGTAGGGATTACCAGCTTTGGTCCTGAAACGTGTGGTGGCAGCTCAAGAGTAACTTCGGTATTCACTGAAATCTATGACTACAGAGATTGGATTACAGATGTAACTGGTGGTGTGATAGATAGTTCTGAATCCGTTCAAATTTCAGCAACAGAAGCTAAGCGAACGGCTTATGTGAATGCACGGACTTCATCTGGTTCAGGCGGCAGTGGAGGCAGTTTGTCGTTTGGCGTGCTAGGCGCGTTGATGTTACTCGGTAGGTTTAGAAGAGCGATGTCTTGTTAGATACCCACGTCTTCATGTTAGCTAAACAAACGGCCAGTCATTCAACTATGACTGGCCGTTTTTGTTTTGTTTGTTTAAGCCGTTCAGAGGATTAGGCACAGAATTCAGTAGACGCTTTTCTACTGTACCTTTCGACAATCACATCCATCTCTTTAACTGCGTCGTTGATGCTTTGAATACCGCCTTGTGCGACACCTTTTTCATTTTGGTTCAGAGCAGAAAAGGCCTGCTTCAATTCTTTCTCTTCCAACATACTTCCGTGCAGCAGCACTTCTTTGTAAGTGAGTAGCCTATGCTGCACTGCAATAATTTCTGGGCGGGGATTGTCTGATTCTAATGCGTGACTAATGCAAGGAAATGCCAATGTATAGCGATTCGCAATTTCCAATTTGACGTCTTTCTTATTCGCAATATGCAATTTTTATTATTTCCCAACACTTGAATACTCAAGTTACCTAGCCTGTACGTTCACAACTGATATCAGTGTGAAGGTTTATGAAACGTAACGGTTTTATCAAGCGAATAATATGCCTTTGATGGCTTATGTAAACCATCACAAGTCAATATGGTCTGCTTCTTGCTGAATTTAGGACATAACTGTCTTTTGAGGATGAGCTTATGTCACAAGAACCCATAATATTGGCGCTGATTGAGCGTAGGAAACAAGCCAACTTGTCTCAAGAAAAGTTAGCCTCGAGTGCAGGAATGAGCTTAAAAACCTATCAAAGGATTGAACGCGGAGAGGCGGACATCAAGATGTCTCAGTATCGTTCAATCACTAGAACCTTAAAAGTGACGGATTTGGATGTGGTGCTTGATATTGTTGGCGCATCACAAGTAACAGCGGAAGATGTAGCTGCGGTCAGTCGTCTGCTGACCAGCGAAGAGCGCCTGTTGTTGATCAAGCTGATTTTGTCGGTCAAAAAGAAGCAGTAGTCTTTCTTTCAAATAAACAGCGTAATAGATCGATTCGTTAGTCAAATTGACAGATACTTCTAGGGTAATGTGTTCTCTGAGGGCATGAAGCCATCAGCTCACTCTTCCACGCAGCTGTTTGGTGGTGCTTCTTTGTTTTTTGCTTTCTAAACGTCTTTTCTGAGAGCCACGCGTCGGCTTAGTTGCTCGTCTTACTTTTTGAACC
The DNA here is from genome assembly GCF_041474275.1 of Vibrio sp. 10N.222.52.B7. NCBI lineage: Bacteria > Pseudomonadati > Pseudomonadota > Gammaproteobacteria > Vibrionales > Vibrionaceae > Vibrio > Vibrio sp. 10N.222.52.B7. The sequence goes on from NZ_JBFRTU010000056.1 coordinate 10,119, forward strand.
TTTGTCGCTTCCAAGATCAATTCTTTCAAGCGCACTAAAGCATCATCTCGGTTTTGTTCCTGAGTTCTATACTGTTGCGCTTTAATGATAATCACACCGTCTTTGGTGATGCGGCTATCTTTGTGTGCGAGGAGCTTTTCTTTATAGAAGTCAGGTAGGGTAGAGTGCTTGATATCAAAACGTAAATGTATCGCGCTCGATACTTTATTGACGTTCTGACCGCCGGCTCCTTGTGCTCTGATCGCTGTTAACTGGAGTTCCCAGTCTTGAATCGAAACAGAGTTAGATATTTGTAACATAAACATCCATTTTGAACGGTAATATGGCGCCATGATACTGAATATTGGTTATGGTATCAGTAACTTTATTTAAGAGTGGTAGTAGTGATGAAAATAGATTTAACGGCATATGAAGGATTAATCTTTGATATGGACGGTACGTTGATCGATACAATGCCTGCACATGTAAAGGCGTGGGAGCGAACGGCTGAAGAGTTTGGCTTTCATTTTGAAGCGTCTTGGCTGCATAGCTTAGGTGGCATGCCGAGTTATAAGATAGCCGGTGAGGTGAACAGCAAATACGGTTTATCGCTCGACCCACAAGCGGTTTCTACGTTTAAAATGGCGTCGTTTGCGGCTATCGAAGACAAAGGAGACGTTATCCCTTGTACTCACTCTCTGTTGTTAGAGCATCTGGGTAACAAGAAGATTGCAGTCGGAACGGGCAGTCAACGTAAAAGTGCCGAACAGTTACTGGATAAGACAGAGATCTTGAGTAAGCTCGATATTCTCGTGACAGCAACAGACGTTAAGAATCACAAACCAAATCCGGATACTTTCTTAGATGCGTGTTTTGGTATGGGTTTGCAGCCAAAGCAGTGTGTTGTGTTTGAAGATACGAACCTAGGTAAGCAGGCTGCTCATGCTGCGAACATGGATTGTATTCTAGTGGTAGAGGGGAACAAACTAGAGTTCTATCCTGCACCAAGCTGATTGCAAGGATTGGGTTGTTAAACCGCCAAACTAATAGCCTAGCGGAACAATACTGATTTTCTGTTAGGCGATTTCGCTCATTTCGCTGTCTAGGAACAGGCACACACTGTTTCGACCTGCTGCTTTGGCTTCATAAAGTGCTAAATCGGCGCACTTGTAGTTAAGAGCAGGGTCGTTGGTCAGGTTGGTAATTCCACCACTGACCGTCACCACGTTATCGAGCTCAATACTGACTGCGATTCTCAATCTGTTAAGTACATACTCAGCTTCTTCTGTTGTGGTATGAGGCAGAATAACGCCAAACTCTTCGCCACCAATACGAGCCACAAAATCAGTTTCTCGGCACTCTCGTTGTAATACTTGAGCAACGGTTTGAATGACGCGATCTCCATAATCGTGACCAAATCTGTCGTTGATGCGTTTGAAGTGGTCTATGTCCAAAATCGCTAAACAAGACTGTTCGCGAGTAGGGTAACGATTAACACGAGAGCACTCATCTCGCAGCTCAAGATCGAATTTACGGCGGTTCCAACACCCAGCTAAGGCATCTTTTTCACTCAGGTTTCTCAGTTTGTTTTCTAGCTCTTTGTGTTTACTTATATCCACAAATGAAGCGACATAAAACTGAATCACGTCTTTCGAGTCTTTAATGGTTTGGATTCGCAATATTTCCGTGATCAAAGACCCGTCTTTACGACGATTAACCACTTCGCCTTCCCACATGCCTTTCTCTTTGATGATGCTCCACATCTTGATGTAGAACTCTTCGTTGTAGCGACCAGAGGCAAACATGGACGGTTGGCGGCCTTTTACGTCTTCTAACTCGTAGCCACTCACACGGGTGAACTCTTGGTTTACTTTGATGATTCGGTTGTTTCTGTCGGTAATCACCAAGGCAGACATGCCATTCATTGCGGCCTTAGCAAGTTGGCTCTCGATACTGTTCTTCTTGTGGTTGCTGTTCCACAATACGAAGCCAGCGGAGATCATCGAAATCAAGAAAGACAAGGTGATGATCTGAACGACGATCGCTTGTTTTTCTTCTCGGTATTGACTGCTGAACTGCTGATTTTCAATGTGAAGAACCATGTAAATAGGGCCTTCAAACTGTTTGATTTTAGGGCTGATGTCGGAATGAAAATACCAGTTCTCACCATCGAAATAGCTCGAAGTTGTCTTGTCTTGAATCGCAGTCCAAAGCTCAGGGTATAACTTTGCGTAAGTCTGCTCTGAACGTGATTCAATTACATGTCCGAAAGATTCCGTAGGATCCGGCCCCATGATTATGTGTCCGGTTTTGTTGAGAATAATAGGAACAGCAGAAGATGCACCAATTTGATAGTGAAGGCGCTTATAAATCTCAAGCATGTTCAGGTTTGCGATGAAGTAACCAATAATGCGGTTGTTTTCAGCGACTGGCGTCATAATGCGTAGTGCTGGAATCAAAGGGCGAACGATCTCTCCGTTTTCGACTTCAAGATCAATACCGCGAGAGCTAATCTCACCAATCTTTAATTGCTGTAGTACCTCATAGTAATCACGCGAAGACTTGTTCTGCAGTTCACTATCTGGAACCACGATTGCTTGATTGTCTTTATAATTAACGCGAAACACTTCGTTGCCAGCTAGATCGAGGTAACGAAGCTGGGAATAGTATTTTTGGCCACGAGCTAACATCACCCAAAGATCTTGCAGGGTTTCTTTATGGATAATAGAAGGTTCTCGAATCGCTCGGAGTAGTGTTTGAGAGTCGGCGATTGAAGGAACAGAGTTAGATATTTGCTCAACAATAACAGCGAGTTCATGAAAGCTGTATTCGATTTGATTTTGGCTAGACTGCTTAATATTTAGAGTGTGCTGAGCATCAATTCTGTCAAGTTCAGAATTGATGTAGAGGGCAGGGACTAGTCCTAGGGCAAAGATGGTACATAGAAATTGGCTGACTAGTTTTTTTATACTTGTATTCATCACTATCCTCAAAGAATCAGCGCAATACTATATATTTTATAGGGTTTTTAATGTGATCTTGACCGAGAAGTTAAGACAAGATTCGCATATAACTACGATTTAAGTGCAACTTCTTGCACTTAAGCTTGATTGCTCAATATAGAACGATGTTCCGAAATATTAGCCAAATTAATCGCGATTAATTGCCGCTTATCTAACTAAGGACAGCTAGCTTAGGCCTACGATATTTCCATTACTATCAATATCTAACGACATGAACGCCGGTTTGTCAGGCAAGCCTGGCATGGTCATCACATTGCCGCACAACGCGTAAATAAAACCAGCACCAGCACACAATTTTAGTTCTCTAACGGGCACGTCAAATTGGATTGGTGCACCTTTTACGTGTGCTTCTGTCGAGATCGATAATGGTGTTTTTGCTAAACAAACCGATAGGTCGTTATAGCCATGCAGTTTGAATTCGGCCAGTTGTTTTTTAGCCAGTGGAGATAGCGTAATACTTGCTGCGCCATAGCCAACTTCAGCGACTGCCATCAGCTTTTCTTCTAGGCTTTGCTCTGAGTTATACAAAGGCTTAAATCCACTCTGTTTTTGGCAAGCTTTTACCACGGCGTGAGCCAGTTGAGTCGCCCCTTCGCCACCTTGACCAAATGCTTCGCTTACTTCAACGCTAACGCTTGGATCGAAGTCGGTGATCATCTGTTTCAAAGCATCGAGCTCTTGAGCTGAGTCTTGTGGGAATCGGTTAATCGCAACAACTGTAGGCACTTGGTATTGCTTAACGTTAGTGATGTGCCATTTTAGGTTCTCAAACCCTGCAACAAGCGCGTCTTGGTCATCATTAAAGATTGAATCAGGTAACGGAGTGCCCGGTCTCAAATCGTATAAACCAGAGTTAGCCTTTAATCCACGTAAGGTTGCGACAACCACAGCGCAATCGGGCTTCTTGTTCGACGCTTTCGCTTTTATGTTGCACGCTTTCTCAAAGCCCATGTCTGAGCCGAAACCACCTTCAGTTACCACAAAGTCACTCAGCTTTAACGCTATTTTATCGGCAATAATTGAAGAGTTACCATGTGCGATGTTCGCGAAAGGCCCGGCGTGAATTAGGGTAGGAACGCCTTCAAGGGTTTGCATCAATGTTGGTTCAATAGAATCCTTCATGGTCACGGTCATTGCGCCTGCAACGTTGAAGTCATCTGCGGTTAGCGGCAAGCCTTGTTTGTTGTAAGCAAGTACCACTCGTCCGATGCGCTTTCTCAAATCTTGAAGGTCATTGGCTAGAGCAAGAATGGCCATTAGTTCAGAAGCGGCTGAGATATCAAATCCATCTTCTCGCTCAAAGCCGTTAATTGTTTTGTCTGCTTCGTTCTTGCCAACCGTGATCATGCGTAATGCGCGATCATTATGGTCAAGTACACGTCGCCAAACGATTCTACTTGGGTCGATATTCAGTGCTTTTAAGCCTGAGCGCGTTTCAAAGGTGTCTAACCCTTCACGCTGTTCATGATACAAACGTGCATCAATGGCGGCGGAGGCGAGGTTGTGAGCGGCCGTAACAGCATGAATATCGCCCGTGAGATGCAGGTTTAATTGTTCCATAGGGGCAACTTGAGAGTAACCACCGCCCGCTGCGCCGCCTTTTACACCAAATACCGGGCCCATTGAAGGCTGACGAATGCAGGCCATTGCAGATTGGTTAATCTTTGCGAGGCCTTGTGCTAATCCGATAGTAGTGACGGTTTTGCCTTCACCAAGAGGTGTCGGTGTGATCGCCGTGATTACGACTAACTTACCATCTTGTTGGTTGGCGAGGCGTTCAAGTGATGTGAGAGACACTTTAGATTTGAATTGCCCTAATGGCTGATGTTCGTTGTGGTGCAGGCCAGCTTGCTTGGCAACCTCACTGATGTTTTTAAGGGGAGTAGAGCGACAAATATCAATATCAGACAGCATATTTGATCCTTATATCAGAACCGAAAGGTGGTACGTAAACGTTTGCGTGGCGATAGTACTGTATAAATTTGCCAAGTAAAGGCAAACCACACGAATTATGTGCTGGAAGATAACAGATCTAAAGAGTCATTGCGCGAGATCAAATCTTAAACGAGCAAAATATTCGATATGATTAACTTCAGCTGCCGTTATATTTGTGTTGAATACAAAAAGGGCTGCATATAGCAGCCCTTCAAGGAATGGGTAATCTCACTTGGCGTTAACCTTTAAGAGGTAACTACCTAATATGGCCGATTAACGATCCCAGTATGTTTCTTCTAAGCTATCTTCGCGTTCAGGCAGTGCACGAGAAAGGCGAGGAGAGTGCTGAGTCAACACTTCGTAGCTTACACGGTTTGCGTACTTACAAATTTGAGACAGTGAAGAGTACGTCAGACAAGCGTGCTCGTGTTTCTCTGAGTTTGGTACATTCACGTGGTGGTAGCTGTTTGCTGCCATGTCGTGAAGTAGTGCTGAAAGTGCACCATCGCCAGCGCCATTGGTATTCTTAATCTCAAGTGGGCCGCCTAGGTAAGGGCCAATGTGAGAGTACACTTTTACTGGGTCTTTACAGTCTTGCTTACGCATCGCACGGCTGAATTCGTATTTATTGAACTCAGGGATGTTACCCGGTAACAATGGCAGTGTGGTTTCGCGTTTCGCTGGTTCGTCAGTGTAACCTGCCATGTATAGACCAATAGGGCCTGCAGTACATAGAACTAGGTCAACCCACTCAAGTGCCTTGTTAGCAGCCAATAGAGGATCTTTTTCACCCGTTAGTGCTTCACCTTCATCTTCGTTCATCGCGACGATGGTTACGTTTTCTTTCAGGTATTCTTGCCACCATTCAGCGTTGCCTTCGATCACATACTTAGTACCAAGTGTTAGTACAACAGGCACATTGTGCGCTTTCGCGTATTCAATCGCTTTTTGTACCGCTTTTGGCATCGGATCTTCAGGTTTGCCACGCATTAGGTATGACGACACAACCAATGCAGACGCTTTCTCGAACACTTTTTCAGGAATGCTTTCTGGAAGAAGTTGGTTCATGTGGCCTTCATTGATTGCAAACGTACGTTCGCCATCTTCAGAAATAAGCGTGTAGCAACGACCGATTGGACCATCAACAGTTTGAAGGTGGTTTAGATTCATACGAGAAGAAGTGCGGCAAAGGTAACGATAACCAAATGAGCCAACTTCGATCTTCTTAGACATTACGCCAAGCAGGACAGATTTGCTGTCTGCAAGTACGGAATAGTTGTGCAGTGTGTTGCCAATAGTATCGCCAGGGTATTGATGCGTGATCAAACCGCGCTCTACTAACTCTTCATACAGCGCATCTGCTTTACTTTCTTCCAATACCAGTGAGTGACCTTTACTCAGCTCGTATTTTTCTAGGAACTCGTTGTCAACACGGGCTTCGATATCAACAATCGTTTGGCCAACACCCACAATCGTTGCGCGGTGAAGCTTAGGCGTTTGTTGAATTTGGTTGACCAACGGATCACGTGCGTGAGTTGGAAAGTAGTGCTTAGATTTACGCTGTCCAGGAAACTTCATATGAAAAATACAGTGAAAAAATTTTGCCGCATGATATCACATTTTGTTTCTGTTTCTTTCATTTTTATTACATTTTGAATCACCTGCACAATGTCTGTACAGGTGATTCAACTAACTATATGTTTGAAACTACTCGGTTGGCTGTACTAACGTCGCTGGATCAACGTAAGCCTCTGTACCCCATAGTGGAACAGTTGAAAGGCTGTGTTTGAAGCTACCTTCTGTTTCTTTGGTGGTGTAAGACAAGTAGAGTAGCGACTGATTCTCTGCATCGTAGATACGACGAACCTTCATTGTTTTAAAGAAGATACTTTTCGATTGCTTGAATACCACTTCGCCAGACTTACTCTTGTCTATTTGAGCAATCATTTCTGGTGTAATTTCACCTGTTTGACGACAAGATATAGAGCTATCACTTGGATCAGAAAGGCTAAGGTTTGCTTCGATTGATGCGATATGACAGGTAACACCCGCGATCTTATCGTCATCTAATGAAGACATCTTGATATCCTTCATTGTGAAGAAACCCAGTGAGACGTCGCCAACCTCGTTGTCCGAACAGCCAGCTAACATTGTCACGATACCTGCTGCTATTAAGGCTTTTTTCATAAGAAGTCCTTTTTATTTATATAGTTCTGTTTACTATAAGGATATTGAAAGCTTGGATACGAGTGTAGAGCTTTTCGTTAAGTTCTTAAAGGATGTTGTTGGATAATGAAAAATATGAAGCATTTAAAGTACTTGTTGGCCTTGGTCATGCTCTGTATGCTCTCTGCTTGTAGCTCGGCACCTCAGCCGACCGTATGTCTTCCAAATAACTGCGATATTTGGGGATACTAACCGTAGGTACTAAAAGAATGAATAACGAAATACCTGAAATTGCACACAAGAAAAACCAATGGCTATTTAGTCAGCTCGATATTGCTTACCCCGCAAAAGAGAGCCTCCTCGGCCGTGAACTTTATCAAAGCAAACTTCCATCCAAGACATACCAACTCCTAGCACAAGATCAAACTCCTTCCCAAATTGATGAACTGCATAAAGTCGATTTCCATAAATTGACCGTGCTATTTTCACTCAACCAAGCAAGCGTTTACCAAGATGAAATCGAAAGGGCACACATGCTTGAGTTCTTGAGCCAAATTATGCTTTCTGACGATCATGTATTATATATTGGTACTCAAAACGGTGAAGTTGTGGCGAGCGCTATCGTCACAGAAGCGGATGGTTCCCTATTGATCTCGGATGTCGTTGCTGAAAATGGTCAAAGTATCAACAACTTTGCTAAGCAGTTACACGATTTTTGGGCACAAGATCATGCTTCTTGCGATAAAGTATGGATCGAGAACTAAAGATTCTTTGACAAAGCGTTAATCTAAGTACAATACCCCGTCTTATTTAAAGGGTATTGTATGTACAAGCTATTGATATCAATCGCTGTATTATGTGTTAGCGCTTATTCTTCACTCAGTTTTGCTAACGACTGGGATATTAAACGCATCCTAGTTTTACACTCATACGAACCTTCTTATCAATGGACTGCTGACTTCCAAAAAGGGATAGACAGTGCGTTCAGCCAGTCTCAAACCGAAGTTAAACTCTCAATAGAGTATTTGGATTCAAAGCGTGTCCACAGCCCAGAGTATTACGACTCTCTCGCGAACTACTTACGTGCGAAGTATGCAGGTTATAAATTTGATGGCGTAATTGCGACGGACGATAACGCAGCCAATTTTCTTGAATCTCTGCCTAATTTGATTGATCGCTCCACACCTGTCGTTGCAGCCGGCATCAATGATTTCAGCACCGACATGTACGCGGTGTCTGACAGAGCAACTGTGCTTTACGAGAACGATCAGATAGACGTTAATATTAAGCTGATCTCCAAATTAAGACCTAATCTAAAGAATCTCTATTTTGTAAATGATTACAGTGTCACGTCTGAATTGATTCATAAAGAAATGAACAAAATGATGGCTGAATTTTCAAATATCAATCTCGTAGAAATTCGCGACTTGTCGCTGGAGCATACGAGCCAATTTTTGGAAGGGATCTCTGCGGACGATGCGGTATTGCTCAGTCATTACAACACCGAGTTAAAGCAAGGGGTTTATCACACTTACCAAGAGATTGCGGATACGTTGTCAAAAGCGAGTGCTGCTCCGGTGTTTGCTTTATGGCAGTTCTATATTTCGGGTGATGTACTCGGTGGTTACGTTAATCACTCACAAAGCATGGGTGAACAGGCCGTCGATGCGTTGGATAAATACCTTACACTTGGTTTTACTACACCGTTAACTCCCGGAGACAACAAACGTTTTGTATTCAATTACCCTGCAATGAAGAGATACGGGATTAGTGGAAACGCGTTACCTGACGAAGCGGTTTTCATTAACGAGCCTTCATCCTTTATTCGCAAAAACTTCCAGTTGTTATTGGGGCTGTCGATGGTGATTGCGGGTTTGAGCCTGATCATCTTGATGCAATTTGTCACTCTGCGCCAAAAGAAAGAGTTGGCGAATAAGAACAAACGAATCTTAAAGCTTCAGAAACAGACCTTGAATATCCAAAAGGATATGATTCATGTTCTCGGAGAGGCAATTGAAACCCGCTCTGGCGAAACTGGTAATCACGTTAAGCGTGTAGCCAAGTTGTCTGCACTGCTTGCTAAGTATCGTGGCTTGAGCCATCGCGAGGTCGAGATGATTGAGATCATCAGCCCAATGCACGATGTGGGTAAGATTTCAGTCCCTGAATCAATCTTGGATAAACCTGGGAAATTAACCGACCAAGAGTGGGAGGTGATGAAGCTTCATACTACGGCTGGCTATAACTTACTAAAGAGCGGAGCGGGTGATATTACCAACCTCGCGGCAATCATTGCTAACGAACATCACGAGCGTTGGGATGGTGCTGGATACCCGAATGGAAAAGTGGGTGATGAAATACACCTGTTTGCTCGTATCACTGCCGTAGCCGATGTGTTTGATGCGCTGCTTAGTGCACGTTGCTACAAAGAACCGTGGCCGTTAGATATGGTGGTCGATTTGTTTGAGCGAGAGTGTGGCTACCAGTTTGATCCTCAGCTAACTAAATTGCTACTGAAACACTTATCCGAGTTTGTCGCTATCCGAGATTCGTACCCCGATACTGGAACTGTAGAATATGCGTCTTCACCTTCGCTTGAAGCAAAGGTCTTAGAAGAGTCGGTTGTTAGCTAACCGTTGCTTTATCTGAGTGGCCTATACGTCTTGGCTTCTTTATCTATTCACCACGATCCGGCTAGGAAGTAGTGATTTATATTTCCCCTGAAATTGAGTCACTTATGTAAACCTCGCAGTCTTTGATTTCGTAGAATCTGGGGTCATTTGATGAAAACTGTTCCTTATGTCGAGCGATAAAGTGATCAACTCCATATTTCGCGAAGAGAAATAAGCCTGTATCTGCAAACTGTTACCTCAATCATCTCGCGCATTGAAAGAACACTATAGGATAAAACTTGGATTCAATCTGAGTGAGATACCTATGCGGTTAGAACAGACTAAATGTGTGATTTTCGATTGTGACGGAACACTTATCGATAGTGAAAAGCTGTGCTGCCAAGCTTTGGTGAACGTTTTCACTGGCTTTGGAGCGGAGCTAAACGTCAACGACTGCTATGCGCACTTTCAAGGCGGGAAGCTAGCCGACATCTTAATGGATACACAAGAACGTCTTGGGTTATCTATCTCGATTGATACACTTGAGCCGTTATATCGCAATGAATTACAAGCACTGTTCCAGCGTCATTTAAAACCGATGGATGGCGCTATCGAACTTATTGAATTCCTCAAACAACAAGACATCGAGTTTTGTATTGCTTCCAATGCACCGAAATCTAGGGTTGAATCTTCATTGGCGATGACAGGCATGCTAGACGACTTCAAAGGCAAAGTGTTCTCAGCTTTTGATGCTAACAGCTGGAAGCCAGAGCCTGATCTAATCATGTACACGGCCATGAACATGGGCTTTCTGCCAAATGAGTGCATCTACGTGGATGATACGTTGAAAGGGATTGAGGCTGGTGTTCGCGCGGGTATCCAATCGTTTCGATTACGCCCGAGTATTGATGAAGCAATCGTAGATCCCGAAGCCGACTCAGCAGAACTCGCGGCTCAGGATATCTACAGTTTAGAAGAAATTTCAGTTTGGATTAATGGCAAGCACTGCTCAAATGGTGGTATATCGAATTCTGCAGCTTTGGTGGGGTAGAGCTTAGTTGAAGGCTGACTACCTTACTAAATTGTTTGGTGTGGAAACCGCAAGATGCACAAGTAAACTTTTCTCCACTTTCTGAAAGCAGATACTCGTCGTGTTGGCATAAAGGGCATGTAATGTCGTCGGTGTTTGGTGTTTCTGTTTTATTCATTATGTGTCACCTGCAGCAAGGGGGTAAGCGAAAAAAGACCCGTTCAATTAGATTACTCCTAAGCTCGAATATTAGACAGTTCTGACACTTCTTAATCTCTCCTTTGCGACTTGCTTCATGGTAATTGATAATGTCATCGTTATTGACCATGGTTCTTGTAATGTTATTAAACAAAAGCCAAAAAGAAAGGACCCATTACGAGTCCTCATTAGTTTGTTTTCAATTCACGCCGCTAGTTCACCAGTTGATCCTTAAGTTCGGTAGCGTGCCAATGTCTGAGATAGAGAAACCGACGCTTCTGTTAGCCTAGATACGCCATTTGAAGAATTCTGAGCCACGTCTTTAATCACATCGGATTGGCTTCGAATATCGTTAAGCTCTGCTGCAATCGTATTGGCAACGTTACTTTGCTCATCGGCTGATGTTGCGATTTGGATACTCATGTCCATTAGTGCTTGAGCTGAATCTGCAATCGAGTTTACGTCGTGACCAATGTTTGAAATCAACTGGCTACTGGTTTGCGCTTGGTCAACCGTCTGTTCGGTGATCTTCGCGATATTTTGGCTCTCTTGCTGTAAGCGTTCAATCATCGCTTGGATTTCTACAGTAGCCGACTGAGTGCGGCTTGCCAGTGTTCTTACTTCATCAGCAACAACAGCGAAACCTCGGCCTTGCTCGCCCGCACGAGCGGCTTCAATCGCGGCATTTAAAGCAAGTAAGTTAGTTTGCTCTGAAATAGCATTGATCGTCGTGATGACCTCGTTAATTTGGCTCGTATTCACATTCAAGCTAGTAACAGAAGATGAGGTTTGCTCAATCAAAGAAGAAAGGGTGGTGATTTCCGAGATTGCCTGTTGAACCTTCGCGTGGCTATCGTTGATTTGCTGCGCGTCTTGTTCTGTTTGTTCAGTTGAGCGTGCAGAGATGTTAGAGACTTCATTTGCCGAAGCTGTCATCTGATCCATTGCTGTCGCTACAGAGTCTAGAGAGGCATTTTGGCTCATGATTTGTGTTTCGCTGCGCTTCATCTCAGTTTCGAAAGAAGCCGATGTTTCGCTTAGCGTTGCTGCACTGTGGTTTACGTTGTTGACTAACTCACTAAGCGTGTCCATTGAACGGTCAAGCGCACAACCAATCGTGCCGAACTCATCACGGCCAGGGTGGAAGCCAAGGCGTGATGTTAAGTCACCATCACCAATCTTTTGAGTCGTTGAATAAAGAACCCAAAGTGCGCCGCCTAGGAAAGTCGCTACCCAGTAACAGAAAAGACCAAAAGGCACACACCACAAGAAGCTCAGTAATAAAGTGTACAGTGCTTGCTGCTTTTGATTCTGTATATCGTTCGTTGAAACGGTAAGTGAGTAGTAGTTGCCATCTTGTGCGAGTGCTGTGGCAGTCACAGAACCATTATTTGAAATAGTGGTTTGTTGAGCGCGAGTTTGCTGGCTAACAGAGCGAACAGATGCCGGGGAATCTGATGCTGATAAAATGCCTTGCAGTTGATACTCGACCTGCTGTTTTGCAGTTACGTCAATGTGTTCCATTTTGTTGACGTAGTTCAGTCCAGCTAGGCTTGCCAGAGCGGCAAAAAAGATTAAGAAAATGACCCAAAACTTGTCGTTGATCGACATCTTAATAAACAGTTTGTCTATCGTTCGAAATTGTACTTCTTTCATAAAAACTCCACGGTAAATCCTTTACCGTGGACTCTAAATAACCGACCTCAATAAAAATGTGACTTCAATCGACTAATTGTGAAAATTAATGATAGTGATATGTCATTTATGAGAACTGAATCAAGTAAATTAGTTCTGTATAGGTTTATTAGCCTAAAGAAGGCAGTAACCCTACTGAAATAAGAACTTGAATCGCAATGATAAATACGCCAACGCTACCTGCTAAAAACAACGCTTTGCTACCGCCTAACACTTGGTAACTGGCTTCTGAAGATTGTGGTTTGACAGAGAAATCAGTGTAACGAACCTTGTAGACCATCACTGTTGGTAACAGAATCGCGAGCACTGAAAGTGCAATGGCTGCGTAGCCTAAAGCCATGATGAAGCCTTGTGGGTAAAATAAGGCAAACCCCAGTGGCGGTAAGAAGGTGATAGCAGCTGTCTTAACACGTTTTGCGTTACCTAGTTTCTTGCTCAGTGAGTCGCCCATGAATTCAAATAAGCCCAAGCTCACACCAATAAAAGATGTCAGCAGTGCAAGGTCTGCAAACACACCGACGATCACGCTTAGGTTGGATTGATGAACCGTTTGCGATAGCGAGACTAATAGCGCGCCCAAGCTTGTGTCAGACAACAACTGCTCTTGGCTAATCACGCCCAAAGTAACACTTTGCCAGAAAACGTAGATAACCAGAGGCAGTGCTGAGCCAATAATCATTACCTTACGTAAAGAACGAACGTCACCATCTAGGTATCGAACAATTGATGGGATGCTGCCGTGGAAACCAAAAGAGGTAAACACAACCGGAATAGCCGCAACAATCAGGCCTTGCTGTAAAGGCATGCTCATTAAGTATTGAGAGGTAATGTTTGGCGCTAGGAAGCTGAGTACCAAAACCATCGCGATAAGCTTTAAGCCAAACAAAACGCGGTTAACTTTATCAACACTGTGTGTACCAATCGTAACAACGCCGGCAACTAATAGGGTAAATAGAAGCGTGGTGATTTGAGCATTAAGTTCGATACCCGCGATATCCGAAATTCGTTGGTTAAATTGCGCACCGCCGCCAGCTATGTATGCCGCACACAGAGCGTAGAAAAGAAACATCACCGCGAAGCTCGCAATCCACTTTCCTTTTGTCCCCAAAATGGTATGAGCTAACGTGTGTAGGGTAGCGTCAGATTCTGCGAATTGGTGAAGCTCTACCATTAATAGCGCAGTAAAAGCCATTAACGCCCATAAACCCAGCATCAAGAAAAGTGAAGTTGAAAAGCCAATACCTGCAGAAGCAAGTGGAAGAGCGAGCATGCCAGCACCAATGGTTGTGCCTGCAATGATCAAAGTACTACCAAAAACCTTTGATTTATTCATTGTATATAATTCTTTACGTTAGGGTGTGTTTTCATTGTGATTCTTCTAGCTTAAGCGCATAAACCCAAAGAATATCTCGATTTTGAAGTATTCTGATTGAATTTAATTCCAAATGCAATTCTTATTGTAATTAAAAACATCCACTGTAAATTAATATTTACACAAAGGGCGTGTCAGCATTCAAATGAGCAAAGCAAACGTTTGACCATGATCGGTTTCAAAATTTATAGAGTAATTTGTTGTACTTGGTGTAAGGTGGCAGTACATATGTCGTTCGCGTATACCCCTTTAACGCAAAAAAGCGTTAATGATCGCGAGTAGCTTTAAGCTATGAATATGGAATGGGTAGAGTAGAGTGCGTTCATCAAAGTGACATAATATAAGTCCAAGATGGTGCACTAGTTAATCGGACATCATGTCCACATCAAGGAATAGAGGGGGCACAATGAGTGACCAATCTTATAATGACGAAAGTCTAGAGTTGTTAGATGCTATGGAAATTGGCATTGATTTGTCTGACTATGAGCAGACAGTGAAACAGTTAGCAGAAGAGCTTTTCAAGTCTTCGAACTAAGCTTTTAAGATCTTTAATTCAGTTTCAACTGAAACGTTTTAAAGCTAAAAGTTTTCTTAGCTAAAGCTTCTCAAAGCAAACAATTCTAAACTGAGCAAATCGTATTCGCTCACACGTCATACCAAAACTATCCTCATTAAAGTTCGCGAAGATAAACGAGTACGTTTACCATGTTACTTAGTTCTCGATACTTTAATGAGGTTCAATGAACTTTCTCGCACACCTTCACATCGCCAAGCACTGTAACAGCAACTTAGCAGGTAACCTGTTAGGTGATTTTGTTAAAGGCGACCCTAATAAACACTATTCTGATTCCCTTTCTGACGGTATTAGGCTTCATCGATTTGTTGATAGCTATACTGATCGTCATGATGTATCTCGTTCTGCAAAATCACTTTTCTCAGACCAAACACGACGCTTTGCGCCTATCGCACTCGATGTATTTTGGGATCACTGCTTAGCCAATCATTGGGATCAGTTTTCACAGCAGACATTAGAGCGTTTTTGTTTAGATAGCCATGAGCAGATCTTTGAACATCAAGAGCCACACTGGCCTGAAAATTTCGTTATGGTTCATCAGAAAATGGCTGAGCATAGATGGTTAGAGAGCTATCAAGACATGTCATCTATAGAGGTGGTGTTGCAGCGAATGGCGTTGAGAAGGCCTAAGCTCGGTATGCTCGAGGCATGTTACGATGACCTCGAACGTCACTATGATACGTTGCAGTGTCACTTTAATGAGCTTTATCCCAACGTTTTAGAGGAAGCTAAGCAGTTTAATGCGCTTCAAATGAAGAAAAATCAAAAGGAAAGGTAAACAGCGTAATGCAGGTTTGCTACAATCCGCGCCTATTTAATCTTTGAGCATCATACTATGTCTGAATCTACAAAATCTTTTAACCAACTAGGATTATCTGAGCATCTTCTTGCCACGTTGTCTGAGCTTAATTTTACGGCTCCTACCAGTGTTCAAGAACAAGCAATTCCATTGGTATTAGAAGGCAAAGATGTACTGGCTGGTGCTCAAACGGGTACAGGTAAAACGGCTGCGTTTGGTTTACCGATTATTCAAAGATTAATCGAGACAAAAGACAACGTTATTCCGAACCCTAAGCTCGTTCGTGCGCTTGTATTAGTGCCAACTCGTGAATTGGCACAACAGGTTTTCGATAACTTAACTAGCTACGCAAAGGGCACCGACACTAAAGTCGTGGTGGCTTACGGCGGCGTTAGCATGAAGGTGCAAACTGATAACTTACGCGGTGGCGCAGATATTCTTGTCGCGACGCCTGGTCGTCTTATTGATCACATGTTCACTAGAAACATCATGTTGAGCCAAACGGAAGTACTGGTACTGGATGAAGCTGACCGTATGTTAGATATGGGCTTCATGCCTGACATCAAGCGTATTCTTTCTCGCATGAACGAAGTGCGTCAAACTCTGTTCTTCTCTGCAACGTTTGATAACAAAATCAAAGCGATTGCACACCGTATGATGCAGAAGCCAAGTGAAATCCAAGTTACGCCAAAAAACAGCACCGCTGAAACCGTAACACAGATGGTTTACCCGGTAGATAAGTCGCGTAAAAGTGAGCTATTAGCGTATTTGATTGGTTCAAAAAACTGGCAACAAGTGTTGGTGTTCACAAAGACTAAGCAGGGCACTGATGCTCTCGTTAAAGAGCTTAAGTTAGACGGCATTAAAGCGGCATCAATCAATGGCGATAAGAGCCAAGGTGCGCGTCAAAAAGCCCTAGACGATTTCAAGTCAGGCAAAGTTCGTGCGTTGATCGCAACCGACGTGGCAGCTCGTGGTATTGATATTCAGCAGCTAGAACAAGTTGTGAACTATGACATGCCATTTAAAGCAGAAGATTATGTTCACCGCATCGGACGTACTGGCCGTGCGGGTAACAGCGGCTTAGCGATCTCTTTGATGAGTCAGGATGAAGCTTACCTATTGGGTGACATTGAGCGATTACTTGATACGCGCTTGCCTCAAGAGTGGCTAGAGGGCTTTGAACCAAGCCTTGAAAAAGATCTAGCGCCCGATCGTGGTGGTCGCAGCAAGAGCCGTTCATCAGAAAAACGTAAGATGAAAGCGAAGCTTAAGATTCACCAAAACCGCGGTAAAGCACGTCGTTAACAAGCTGGACAAAGCTCCAGTTTAAAGATCTATACATATAAAAATGCGCCGTTACAGTGACTTCTGTAACGGCGCGTTTTTGTATCTTATAAGCTCATCATGGGTATGAACCCGATTAAGCTTTATGTTCCTGGTTACACTTCCATTCACATGGCACTTCATAAATCAGCTCTTCAATCGAGGTTGGGTTTAGAACCCACTCTTCATCAATATTGAACTTGCTGACCATCTGCGTGTTGAAAAGCTGCCAATGCTTAAGTAGAGCATCTTCAGGAGAGGTGACCATATCGCCTTCATTCCAAGTGCTTTCCATAAAGGGAGTGAGGCATACCGCTCCGTGCGCATACATGATCATTTGCCACTTAATCTCATAAATGTTGATCAAGTTCTCTGGATTCGCATCGTTATATTGTTCAGCTAACATGTTGATTTCTTTTTCGACATCGCCAACATTGTCGATAAAGTAATCGACCAAGTTGTCTTTTTGGCGAACAGAGTCAGTGATAAGTTGCATCGGTTTTCGTGAGTGAATCATGTTGCTAAAAAGGCGCATACTAAATAAATAGATAGTAATGTTTGGTGCGACGCCTTTTGGTAACTCTTCCACTATCTTAGCAATATAAGACTGAAAATAGGCGTGTAAACAATCGCTTATCGCATGCCAGATTTTTTCTTTGCTGCCAAAGTGGTGGCGAATAAGGCTATGCGATACACCTGCTTTCTCACTGATGTTACGAAGCGAAACGCTATCATAACCATGCTCACAGAACATATCCGCAGCAACACCCATGATCAAAAATCTCGTCTCTTCAGCGTCTTTTGCGCTTCTTCTGCCTTGTTTCTTTTCAGTCATCTTCATTTCACACATTTACCTGATTACCACATTCTACACTGTTTTTACTCAAATAAAAAATACTGCACAGGTGGAAAGTAAAGCTTGTGGATTACGGAATTTTGAATATACTGCCCACCTGTGTAATAAATCATAATAATTAAATGGAGAGACATCATGCAGTTCAATTTGTCTATCAATGCCATATCGAGCAAGCGCATGGGAGCTGTTATTGCAGCACTATTGCTCGCAGGCTCTCTAACTGGATGTGACAAAGTTCAGTCAGAGGAAAATGTGCAGGTAATCAAGCCAGTCAAGCTGTTCGAAATCCCACAACAGACTGATATTGATCTCGATAGCTTCATTGCAAAGGTTG
The DNA here is from genome assembly GCF_041474275.1 of Vibrio sp. 10N.222.52.B7. Classification (NCBI taxonomy): domain Bacteria; kingdom Pseudomonadati; phylum Pseudomonadota; class Gammaproteobacteria; order Vibrionales; family Vibrionaceae; genus Vibrio; species Vibrio sp. 10N.222.52.B7. The sequence continues at coordinate 28,018 of NZ_JBFRTU010000056.1, forward strand.
ATGCAACCGACCGTGCGGCACTTTCTTTCCAAGTGGGTGGAGATATAGAAACCTTCGATGTTCGTATGGGACAAGAAGTGAAGAAAGGTCAGGTGTTAGCCGTATTAGACGCGACGGATTACCGTATTGCCGTTGACGCAGCCCAAGCTAAATTTGATCTGGCGAACAGCCAATACAAACAAGCTTCTGAGTTGTATGCGAAAAAACTGGTCAGTACCGATTACTACGACCAAGCCGTAAACACCTTTACTGCCGCTGAAGTTGAGTTGGACCAAGCAAAAACAAACCTTGGCTACACTACCTTAGTTGCTCCATTCGATGGCGTGGTATCGATGGTGTTTGGAAAGCAATATCAATTGATCGCAGAAAAGCAGCCTGTACTGAATATTTTGAATCACAGTGAAATGGATGTGACGTTTTCAATTCCAGTATCAAAGCTTGAAGACCGTTCTATTCAAGACCTAACGAGCTCAAACATGTGGGTTGTGATGGACAGCCACCGCGGCATTCGTATCCCGACTCGCTTTAAAGAAATCTCAACGCAACCAGATGAAGATACCAACAGCTACCAAGCGGTTGTGTCTATCGAAAAGCCAGAAGGCATCAATCTACTTTCTGGTATGACAGCGCAAGTTGAAGTTCAGAAAAGTAAATCTGACTACGGCATTGGTATTGTGGATTCAGCTTGGTTAAACAAAGACGTAGGCCATGGTGAACTATGGCGTTATAACCCTGACTCTCAACTGATTTCTAAAGTACAAGTCCTTCTTGATGAGCAAGGCAAGGTTATCGACGGATTGTCGTCTGGTGACCTTATCGTTGAAGCGGGTGTGGATGTGTTATCAGACGGACAACAAGTAAAAGCTTGGCTTCGTGAGGGCGGTATTTAATGAACCTTTCAAAATTATCAGTTGTTGTCGCGTCGGTTCTGTTACTTCAAGCCTGTAACAATGAAGCTGTACACCGTGAACAACCACCTTTGTTGGTTTCTACCTTTGAAGTTGGCGCACCGCTTACTAATCAGTTCAGAAGTTTTAATGGACAGGTGATGCCAGCTGAATTGACTCCCTTGGCATTTAAGCTAGCAGGCGAGATTCAACAAGTATTAGTAGAAGCGGGCGACAATGTCGAAAAAGGGCAGTTATTAGCCACCTTAGATAACGCAACGTACGTCCAAGATCTGACTGATGCTCAATCTCAATTCAAACTGGCGAGCAAACAGTTGGCCCGTGGTACTGAGATGTTTGGCAGCGAAATGTTATCGCAATCAGAACACGACCAACTGACGGCTAACTACAAGCTCGCATCGGCGAATTTGGCGGCGGCAAAACGCAAGCTAGGTTACACAGAACTTTTAGCGCCATTCTCAGGAACAGTCTCAACTGTCGATAAGCAACGATTCGAAAATACGACGCCTGGAGAAACACTACTGAGTGTGTACCAGAACGACAAGGTGTATGTGCGAATTCAAGTATCAGATTCGATCTTGGCGTCAATTAGCCCAGACATACTTTCAAATAGCTATCGTCCTGAGGCGACCTTTGGCGGTCACACAGGCCAATATCCACTGACGTATCTAGAACACACCAGTGAACTGCACCCACAATCCCGTACCTACGAATTTTGGATGCAGATGCAGCAGCCTGAAAGTGAAATTCTGCCAGGCACGAGCGTTACGGTCAATGTAGATATGGCGAAAGCGGGCCAGAGCGATGTTCAAGGCTACCAATTACCAATGACAACGCTAGAAGCGGGCTCTGAAGCGAATCAGTTCTATGTGTGGAAAATGGAAGACGGACAAGCATTCAAAAGCGAAGTAGAAGTCGACAAGATCAGTGGCCAAGGCGCACTCATCGCTCATGGTGTTGAGCAAGGTGAGCTACTCGTAAATTCGAATTTAAGAAAACTCCGTGACGGAATCCAATTGTCAGGAAAAGCAGAATGAACATCGCAGAATATTCAATAAAGAACAAAGTAATCAGCTGGCTGTTTCTAGTCATTTTGGCCATTGGCGGTGTGACGTCTTTTGGTAATCTATCCCGTTTAGAAGACCCAGCTTTTACCATTAAAGATGCAATGATTATTTCAACTTACCCTGGCGCTACGTCAATGGAAGTTGAAGAAGAGCTGACTTACCCACTAGAAAAAGAGATAAGACAGCTTCCGTACATCGACAAGATTACCTCGACATCATCGAACGGTATGTCCCAAATTATGGTCAGTATGAAGATGGACTACGGTCCAGACGAGCTGCCTCAGATCTGGGATGAAATGCGCCGTAAGATCAACGATCTACAACCAACACTGCCAAGTGGTGTAAATTCCGTTCAGATCATCGATGATTTTGGTGATGTGTTTGGTGTGATGATCATGCTGACCGGTGATGGTTACGATTACGTTGAGCTCAAACAGTACGCAGATTACCTAACGCGTGAAATCGAACTGGTTGACGGTGTCGGTAAAGTTAGCATTGCAGGTGACCAACAAGAACAACTGTTTGTTGAGATGTCACTGGAACGCTTAGCCGCATTGAACCTAGATATGTCGACGGTGACAGCATTGCTAGCACAACAAAACAGTGTGGTATCGGCAGGCGAGGTGATGCTGAATGGTCAAAGCCTAACGATTAAGCCAAACGGCACATTAAGCACGGTTGAAGAACTAGAAAACCTAATCATTCATGGTCGTGACACTGGCAATCTAATTCGTCTAAAAGACGTTGCTGAAGTGACTCGTGGTATTCAAGAAAAGCCGGGTAATGTATTAACGTACAACGGTAAACCTGCAATCAACTTGGGTATTGCGTTCTCTTCTGGTGTAAACGTGGTTGAGATTGGTAAAGCACTGGATGCGGAACTGGATCGCCTAGAAAGCATTAAGCCAGCGGGTGTAGAACTGAATTACTTCTACAACCAAGCGCAAGAAGTAGACAAATCTGTGGCTGACTTCTTAATCAGCCTAGTTGAAGCGGTAGCCATCGTTATCATTGTATTGTTGTTCGCAATGGGCTTACGCAGTGGTTTGATCATCGGTTTGGTTCTTCTATTGACGGTATTCGGTACCTTCATCCTGATGGATTACAACGATGTTGAACTGCACCGCATCTCTCTGGGGGCACTGATCATCGCGCTGGGTATGCTGGTGGATAATGCGATTGTTGTCGTTGAAGGTATTTTGGTGGGCTTGAAGAAAGGCAAAACCAAGCTTCAAGCAGCGAAAGACATCGTCAAGCAAACACAATGGCCACTGTTAGGTGCGACCATTATCGCTATCACAGCGTTTGCACCGATTGGTTTGTCGAAGGATGCGACAGGCGAATTCATGGGTTCACTGTTTTGGGTACTGTGTTTCTCACTGTTTTTGAGTTGGGTAACTGCACTAACACTAACGCCATTCCTTGCCGAGATGTTGCTTAAAGAAGAAGACAAGGTTGATGAGAACGAAGACCCATACAAAGGCATCCTGTTTGTGGTATTCGGTGCGTGTCTGAAAGTAGCACTTCGATTTAGATGGCTTACTGTAGTTAGTATGGTCGCTCTATTAGCAGTTTCTGTCGTCGGTTTTGGTATGGTGAAGCAGCAGTTCTTCCCGCCGTCAAATACCCCAATGTTTTACGTAGACATGTGGATGCCAGAAGGCACCGATGTTCGTGAAACGATCAAGCAGACAGAAAAAGTTGAAAGCTACATTCGCCAGCAAGACGACGTGGAGTTTGTAACCACAACGGTTGGGCAGGGCATGCAACGTTTCGCACTGACTTACCAACCAGAGAAAAGCTACGAAGCGTACGCCCAGTTACAAGTAAGAACCACTGACCGCGACACTATGTTTAAGGCTCTAGCGGCGCTAGACAAAGACTTAGCGAACGAATTTGAACAACCGACGTTCCAATTCAAGTTGATTGAGTTTGGCCCGTCACCAGCTTCAAAAATTGAAACGCGTATTATCGGCGCCGATCCACAAGTACTGCGTAATATTGCGGTTGAAGTCGAAGATATCTTACTTGCCGATCCTGGCTCTCGAAATGTGCGCCATGATTGGCGTGAACGCACCAAAGAGCTCGTGCCACTGTTTAACGAATCAAAGGCACGTCGCCTTGGCATTTCAAAGGCGGATCTGTCTGAGACACTACAGATGGCGTTTGGTGGTTATAACATCGGCTTACTGCGTGATGGTACGCATATGTTACCTATCGTGGCACGCCTGCCTGAAGAAGAGCGTTTTGACTTTGAATCACTGAACAATGTGAAGATTTGGAGCCCATCACTACAAACTTACATCCCAGTTGAGCAAGTGATTGATGGCGTAGAGCTTCAATGGTCTGAGCCACTGATTCAGCGTCGTGACAGAAAACGTACGCTAACGGTATTGGCTGATCACGATGTTCTTGGTGATGAAACGCCAGCGAGTCTGTTTGCTCGTGTGAAACCAAAGGTAGAAGCATTAGATTTACCAGAAGGCTACAGCATTAGCTGGGGCGGTGAGTACGAAAGCTCAAAAGATGCGCAGGAATCTCTGTTTGGCTCACTGCCAATGGGTTACTTGCTGATGTTTATCATCACGATGCTTCTGTTTAACTCGGTTCGCAAGCCGCTTGTGATTTGGTTTACGGTCCCGCTCTCTATCATTGGTGTTTCAATTGGTTTGTTAGGGACTAATATGCCATTCAGCTTCACGGCGTTCCTAGGCTTATTGAGTCTAAGCGGCATGATTTTGAAGAACGGAATCGTACTGCTTGACCAGATCAACAGTGAGCTACAAACAGGTAAAGACCCATATTTAGCGGTTGTCGACAGTGCGATTAGTCGTGTACGACCGGTATCTATGGCAGCACTTACGACTATCTTGGGCATGATTCCCTTGGTATTCGATGCATTTTTCGGCTCGATGGCGATTACCATCATGGCAGGCTTAGGCTTTGCTACAGTACTAACGCTAATAGTAGTACCAGTGATGTTCGCTATTCTATATAGAATCAAACCGTCCACTGCGGGTTATTAGGGAATGATATAAAACAGATTCTTTTAAGCCAGCCCAGTCAGTTTTGACTGGGCTTTTTTATGGTTCATCG
>NZ_JBFRTU010000057.1:0-37650 GCF_041474275.1 Vibrio sp. 10N.222.52.B7
ATATTAAATTATTAGGTAAATATTATGACTACTCAAACTCCAACTATCGATTTTTCAAAATTCGCTGACCTAAGCCCATTCGAGCTAAAAGACAAACTGATTGAAGTGGCGCAAGCTGTGCCAGATCGTGCACTTCTTGATGCAGGTCGTGGTAACCCTAACTTCCTAGCAACGCTACCTCGTAAAGCATTCATCCGTCTTGGTGAGTTTGCGGTAGCAGAAGCAGAGCGTAACTACGCTTACCTAGGTGGTGATTTCGGTGGTATCCCTGATGGCGTCGGCATCGTTGAGCGTTTCGACACGTTCGCAAGCCAATATGCAACAGACAAAGGAGTTGATTTCCTACGTCGTGCACTAAGCTACGCAAAAGACCGTCTAGGCATCGAAAAACAAGCGTTCCTAAACGAGCTAGTACTGGCTTACCTTGCGTGTAACTACCCAGTGCCACCACGTATGCTAGTGAACATCGAGAAAGTGGTTAAACAATACATCGCAGAAGAGATGTACGGCCCAATGCCAATGACGACTAACTTTGACCTGTTCGCAACAGAAGGCGGCACTGCGTCAATGACGTACACGTTCGCAACCATGTTCAACAATGGTCTATTGAAAAAAGGTGACAAAGTTGCGCTAATCACGCCAATCTTTACACCTTACCTAGAAATCCCAGAGCTAGCAGAATATGAGCTGGAAATCGTAGAGCTACGCCTTGATGAGACCACTTGGCAGCTACCAATGTCTGAAATCGAGAAACTGGCAGATACAGACATCAAACTACTTTGCGTCGTTAACCCTGCTAATCCAGCATCAGTGAAATTCTCTGACGAGACTCTAGAGAACCTAACAAACTTTGTGAATGAGCAACGCAGTGACCTATTCATCATCACAGATGACGTGTACGGCACATTCGCAGATGAGTTCGTTTCTCTGTTCGCAAAACTACCGTATAACACACTATGTGTTTACTCATTCTCTAAATACTTCGGTGCAACAGGCTGGCGTCTAGGCACTATCGGTATTCACGATGAGAACGTGTTCGACGATACACTTCGCTCATTCAGTGAAGCGACACAGTGCCAATTGGACGACCGTTACAAAACGCTAACTCCAGAGCCACGTGACATCAAATTCATCGACCGCATCGTTGCTGATAGCCGCAGCGTAGCATTGAACCATACTGCAGGTCTGTCTCTACCACAACAAGTACAAATGGCGATGTTTGCATTAACTTGTCTAATGGACTCAGAAGGTCGCTACAAAGCCGCTTGTAAACGCATCATCCGTGAGCGCTACACAACGCTTTACAAAAACATGGGTGTAGCAATCGAAGAGAACAAAGACCGTGTGGATTACTACACACTACTAGAGCTAGACACGCTAGGTGGCAAACTTTACGGTCAAGAGTTTGTCGACTGGTTCAAAGCTAACGAGAAAGGTAAAGACTTCCTATTCCGTCTTGCTCACGAAACCGGCGTAATCTTACTACCTGGTAAAGGTTTCGACACAGTACACGCATCAGTACGTGTATCACTAGCGAACCTTACTCACCACGAGTACGAGCTAATCGGCCGTGCAACACGCACTGTATTGGATGAGTACTTCGCTGAGTTTCAAGACGCATAAGTTCAAGTCTGGCTTAGAATCAAATACATGATTTAAAGCCGATGACGTCCAACTCATTAAGAATAAGCCTCGGCGATGTCGAGGCTATTCCGACCAAATAAGCACAGTGGTTAGATCGATAAAACTTCCTATCTTGATGTTCCGTTGTGTTTATTTAGTCGTCTTATCCAAGTATTCAAATCCATTTCAAACTGAAAGAGCGACGCATGAAAAGCATTATTTCTATTCAATCTCACGTGGTTTACGGGCATGCAGGAAACAGTTCTGCGGTTTTTCCAATCCAAAGAATGGGACTCGATGTGTGGCCAATCCACACTGTTCAGTTCTCTAATCACACTCAATATCAACAAGGTTGGACCGGGCAAACATTCGGCTCAGATGATATTCGAAACTTGATTCGAGGCTTAGACAACATCAACGTACTGAAAGACTGTGGTGCGATCCTATCGGGTTATCAGGGAAGCGCAGACCAATGTAAAGCGGTTGCCGAGTCGGTTAATTTAGTTAAAGAAAAGAACCACAGTGCACTCTATGTTTGTGACCCTGTAATGGGTGACCCAGATAAAGGTTGTATCGTTGAGGATGGCGTTAGAACCGCCATTACTAAACACTTGCTTCCTATAGCCGATGTTATAGTGCCAAACCAATTTGAACTAAGTGAATTGACCGGCATTAAAATCCTCTCCCTTTATGACGCGGTTACAGCATGTAAGAAAGCATTGGAGCTTGGTCCAAAGATGGTGCTCGTGAAGCATCTTCACTCATTACCCGATGACGCGTTCAGTATGATTTTAGCAACGAAAAAGGCATGTTATTTAGCCCAACGACCGAACATTGAATTTGCTCAACAACCGGTTGGTGTCGGTGACCTTATCTCTGGCCTGTTTACCGCAGGGTTAATAAAGAGAATGTCTCCCGTAGCTGCATTCCGACATGCAAATAACGCGGTCTATGGTGTGTTGGAGCTAACTAAAAGCTATGGCACTTGGGAGCTACAAACAATCAATGCACAATATGAATTTGTAGAGCCTACCCACGATTTCAACGTGGTCAAAATCGGGTAGAGCGTTTAACTCCGATAGTGGTGGAGGGTGTACCTATTCGATGGGTCGCATCCTACAAACGAGATTACGAGCTAAGACTAAACCTAGCTATATTACTCCCAGAAAGAGACGGACTTCACTTTATCCCTATTTATTAACTTCTCTGTTTATAGCTGTTCTTTTGATTAAACAGAGTCTCTGAATCATTTTAGAGAACATTAAATGAGCCTAATTATGAACCGTCTAGTTTCCTCGGGTTTTACCGTTGCTTTGTCATTACTTGTAGTGGCATGTAGCTCACCCCACACGTTGGATGTACGCGTACACAAAGACAATTACAAAGAAGTGGTTGTAGAAGAAGCGATATCAGTAAAAGAGCCATTGCGTATGTGGGCGAGTGAGAACCCAGACTTCTTATACTCTCCAATCGATCAAACAACGCCAATTAAAGTGTCAGGTGAGCAACTAAATATCTTAGCTTTGTCAGGAGGCGGCGCGAACGGAGCCTTTGGAGCCGGTATTTTGATAGGGCTGGAAGAATCTGGCCAATTGAAAGACTACTCAATAGTTACTGGCATCAGTGCAGGAGCGCTAATGGCACCATTTGTATTCATCGGCGGAGATGCATTTCCGAAGATGAAGGAGGTGATGTTAAACATCAATGACAAATCAGTGCTCGGCAAAAAGAACTTTTTAAACACCGTGTTTAAAGATGCTTTTACTGACGGTAAAAACTTGAATCAATTTATCGCTCAGGCGTTCCCTGAACCGATGATCGAGCAAATTGCTGCGCGACACCGCAACGGTAAGCGTTTGTTTATTGGTAGCACACACTTTGATTCTGGAGAGCTTGTCATTTGGAATGTGGGCGCAATTGCAAATAGTGACATGCCAGATAAGTCTGAACTTATATATAAGGTTTTAGCAGCAAGTGCTTCTATTCCTGGAGTCTTCCCACCGCAGTTTATCAATGTGAAGTACGAAGGTAAAAGTTATGAAGAACTTCACGTCGATGGTGGTTTAGCCGCTCAAGTATTTTTCAATCCATCTAACTTCGACTATCAGCAGATCTCAGATGCTCTTGGGTTAGAAAAACCACCACAGCTCGATGTTATTCGAAATGGAGCACTGAAAGCGCCGTACCACTCGCTGAGAGATAAGGGTCTAGATTTAGTAGCAAAGAGCGTATCAAGCCTGACTCTTGCTCAAACACGTGGTGATTTATATCGAATGAAATACATCTGTGAAATCAACAACATTGATATGCAATTTACTTACATCGAGCACGACTTTGGTTACGCCAAACGAACCAAAGACATGTTTGATGAACACTATTTATTAACCATATACGAATATGGTTATCACAAAGCAACTCAGGGCAAACCTTGGGTAACAGAATTACCTTAATTTAGGGATATCGTAAAATGAATAAAACAGTTTTAGCGCTACTTATCATGGCAACGTCTAGCGCTGCCATGGCACAAAATGTGACCTCAATGGAACAGCAAAAAGTCGATAACGACATGCTACAACTGGCCGACGTTCAACAAGAAGCGGCGTTGTTCATGGTTGAAGAAAATTCAGACTACGTGGAGATTGACTACATTGGTCAGTGGGTTGACGTGAACAATTACGTCACACACAAAGAAGCTAAAGAACGCCAGCTTCAAAAGACCACCAAGAAATACATTTACTCGCAAACAGGTGAAACTCTAGAATCCATCGAGCAGCGAATTGCTGAGCATATTCAAGTGGACCAACCTAGATATTTCAGTGTCGATGTTTACCGTAATTACCACGGTGATTCTGGGGACTTTAACTATCTAGCTCGAATTATCGAATACATTTAAGTTATTCGTTTGACATCAACGATAAAACCTACTAGCTTAAGTAGGTTTTTTTGTTTCAAATTGACGAATTATTTTCACTAATATTATTCTGACAAAGTAGATATTTCGCCAACCTGTGATAATTTAAATACATAACGATTAAAAGTAAGCACAACAAAATGAATTTCAGCATTGAACAACTTCTCGCGTTCGTTACCGTTTATGACCAACTCTCTTTCAGCAAAGCCGCCGTTAAACTCAATAAACACAGAACGACAATCGGGCAGGTTATTACTAACCTTGAAGACCAACTCGCGGTAAGCCTATTTGAAAGGGTTGGGCGCTCTGTAAAGCCGACAGAAGACGGGCATCTTCTTTACCATTACGCTAAACAAACCATTGAACAAGCTCGTACCTTCGATAAGGTAGCATTGAGCCTCTCTTATGGCGGGTTGGAAAACATCACCTTTGCTTATTCTGGTGTGATACCTCATCAAATGCTTTTGGATATTCGAAAGAAACTGCGTCGTGATTTCCCGATGATGCGAGTGAACTTTTTAATCCGAAACAAAAAGGATATTAAGAAGGGCCTTCAAAGTGGCGAGTACCACTTTGGATTAGTCAATGTGCATGACAGCCGGGGTATACACAGCTTTGATGCGACTTTTCTAGGTCACATTGAGTTTTCCCCATTCGTTCAAAAAAATGGTGAGTTCTCATCTTTGGCGCAAGAGGATGTACTTTTAGCGTTAAGAAATTCAAAGCAGTTTATCTTGAGATCGTTTATTGAAGAGGGAATGTCAGAAAAAGTAACCATCAGCTCCGATAACGAAGAAGTCGATCAATTGGCGTTAGTTATTAAAATGGTTGAAGCCGGTTTAGGGTGGGCACTGTTACCAAAAACGTTTGCTCATTCTGAATTTTCCCATTACGACATTGAACCTATACAGTCGTCTGAAATGCACCAAGGATTCAAATTCGGTTTTGCGCTTTGGTGCAATCATTCTAAGCAAGTGAAGGATGTAAAATTATCGGTTTTATCTGTTATACAAGAACATGTTGATCGAGTATTGAGTCAATATTAGCAAAGGAAGAATGTAGGTAACTTATTAATAGAGGCTCATTTATATGAGCCTTTTGCGTTTCTGTCATCTCGAAAGCTCTTTAATTTTGTAGGGCGACATCCTCTATATAGGAGTAGGGCAACACCATTATTTGGCCTATTCTATGCCCGTCGATTAAGGACCCCCTTTATTGGCAATAAGTGTTTAATTTCTATGTTTATTGCAAGGAAGCAAACTTTCGGCCGGGTTTCGTCACCCGGTCTTTTTTATGAGGCAAATTTTATGACTCGCTGCGGCGGCATTGTTCTTCTTTCCTGCTTTTTATTTACAACATCTTCTTTCGCATCGTTTTATGATCCTGTTGATGGTCAATTTGATATGGGGCATCACCTTGCGGAAAACGCATATGGATTTTTGCCTATCCCAATTTTGATTACCGAGCCTGCGGTGGGGTACGGCGGCGGTGTGGCTGGTTTGTTTTTACATGAGACGGATGAGGAAAAGCGACAAAGAAAGCAAGCTGCTCTTTCTGCCATAGATGGTGGTGCGCAGTTAGTACCCTCAGCAATGTCAGTAGTGGGCGCAGTAGGGACAGAGAACGAAACTTGGTTTGTATTTGGTGGCCATAGACGATCTTGGATGAATGATTCCATTCGTTACACAGGAGGCGGCGGCTTTGGTGTTGCGAATTTGGATTTGTACACATCAATCAACTGGGGCCCCATAGATCATGACCTTAGAATAGGCACGTCAACTTCGGTAGCCGTACTTTCACAAAAGGTGCAGTTCCGGATTGGGCATACGCCTTGGATGTTGGGAATAAAGCAGTTATTAGCTAAGTCTGAGATTGAATTTGATAACATGGTTTTAGACCGTATTTTGGGTAACGAATCGGTTACTTCTGGTTTAGGGTTGGAGGCTGAATATGACACAAGAGATAATTTATTTTATCCAACCAAAGGTTACAAATTGTCTGCAGATTACATGGTGTACGACGATGCGATTGGCAGTGATTACAATTACCGAAATTTGAACATAGATGGCGAAGCCTATATCCCAATTGCCAATAAATGGACGTTAGGCTTGGCTGCAAATTATCAAAGCTTCGAACAGCAAGACCTGTTTGTATCACCCACAGCGAAACCGTACGTGTCGTTACGCGGGGTGTCATCTTATCGGTACCAAGGAGATGAGATTGAAACAATTCAAGGCCAATTGACGTATAGCATCACTCATCGTTGGAAGGTGTCTGGGTTTTACGGTTCAGGGGTTGCAAAGCAAGATAACGGCATAAGCCACGACAGTACCGTCAATGCCGGAGGTGTCGGCTTTCGATACCAAATCGCGAGACGTTACGGTTTGCATCTTGGGATGGATTATGCGCAAAGCCATGAAGAACGCGCTATCTACTTTAACGTAGGCAGTGGTTTCTAGAACAACGGAATAGGTTAAATTTTTCCAAGAAAAAAGGCGCTAATTAGCGCCTTTTCGTTTTCTATCACTTTCTTACAGTAAGATTACTTCTTACGGCAGAACTCAGCGATTACGTACATTGATTGACCGCCGTTTGTTTTACCAGAAACAAGCTTAGGATCGTCACCAACGCTGATACCACGAATAACAGTACCTTGCTTAATCACTTGGTTAGTACCTTTGATTGGCAGGTCTTTGATTACTGTTACGTCGTCACCTTTCTTAAGTTCAACGCCATTCACATCAAGAGGCTTGTCATCAGCAGACATGCCGATTTGTGCCCAAACTGATGTTTCTTCTTCAAGGTACATCATGTCTAGCGCGTCCTGAGCCCAGCTTTCTGTGTTCAGACGAGTAAGTTGACGCCATGCCGTTACTTGAACTGGCGCTTCCTGGCTCCACATGCTGTCAGTCAGACAACGCCAGTGGTTGATATCTTTAGGATCGTCAATCTCACCAAGACATTTGTCACATACCATGATGCCGTGATCCACTGTTACGTGGCTGTGTGGCGGCACTGCGTATGCAGTAAGAGAAGAATCAGAACCACATAGTTCACATTTAGATTGGCAGCGTTCTAGCATAGTAGCTTCAGAAGACATAATGGACTCACATTTATTAGGTATTAAATTACGGGGCTATTATCCACTTTATTTACAATAAAGAAAGAGGTCGTACGGTATTCTGTCTTGATTAATTTTAGCTGAGATCAACCATTTGTGTTTTAAAGTTTTATGCAAACGGTTAACTAGGGAAGGTTAGCTAGTCACAGGAACAAAAATGCCAGCGGTTAGGCTGGCATTTGGTTAAATTAAATTTTGCTCATGCGCTTACTTACTCGCATCTAACAAGCCAGCGGTTACGCTTGCAATGCCAGTACCTTGCGACAAGGTAAATTGTACAATTTGTGAGGTCATTTCTGCGTTGGCTGCTGCATCACCAGCATTTTGCTGAGAAATTACAGTGGAGTGGTCTGCTTCTGAAGATGCTTTGTCAAAATACGAAGCCAGCTTGTCTCCCGAAGAGTCCAGTGCAGTATTAACCAAGGATAACTTTTTAAACAGGGGTTCGGTACCTGCTGTTGGAAACTCAGCGACCGAGTTTGGTATCGTTTCGTCACCATTCGCTTGAATACCAAGCACAGGTCCCGTAGTTGTAGATGCAATATTATATGGGTCAACGTTATCTAGAACTGTTTGCGCAGCATAAGTGAATGAAGTAAGGATCGAGTCGATTGTCGCTTTGACTGCTTTGTCTGAGGCTGAAGCACTATCATTACTTAGGGCTGTGTAGTATTCATTAAAGCAATCACCACCTGACTTACTGACTGGCACACAGTTACTTACATAATGTGCTTGGTACTCGGTTACACTTGATAGGCTCACGGTGTGCTTAATCTCAGGAGAAAACGAGCCTGACTTAAGCAAGAAAGGGGCAATGCCACCACCTGGGTTAGCAAGTGTTGCACTTGTATAACTAAACATAGAATCAATAGCAGGGTTCAACGAACTGTTACCAACGGTATAAGAGCTGATACCTGTAATCGCCCCGATAGAATGCCCAAATAGAGACACATTCGTTTTGTCGAGGCTACTAAATGCTGCATCAGTAGCAGAATTTAACGCAAAACGAACTCCAAGACCATCAATGGCGCTCTGACGGATGTTATCTCGTGCAACAGGTAAATACTCAAGATTCATGTATACAGTAGGTGTTGTTGGTGTCGTAACAATATCTGCACTTAGTGCGCGTTGACCGTGAAGTGGTTGGTCGATAGCAATAATTGCATAGGGTTTGTATGGTGCAGATCCAGTAAGTGCGCCGCCAATATGCTGCATCGCAAAAGCATAAGCACTCTCTTTGATGCTAGTGATACCGTGTTGGTACTGTAAAATTGGTAAACTGCTGTCGATAGCTGCTCCTTCAGGTACAAACATAACGAACGGCACTGACTTTGCTGCTCGAATTTGCGGTACAGCGCTGTATTTCGTCATAACTCTAGCGCTATCCAATTGCTCTCCGCTTGCAAGAGTTAACTTTTCTCCAATGAGTAATTGTTGGTACTCTGCTTGATAGAGTTGAGCAGCAGGCTCTGTGATCCCTAAACCTGCCAGCTGTGTAGCAATAGCTGTTTTGTCCGAGTCACTTCCTGAGCTGAGTACATTCAAGATAGTTAAAACACTAGGCATCGCACTGCGCCAAGGCGTTGTTTTCCACGCATTGTTAGTTAACGAATCTGACAGGAAGTACGGTAATTTAACTGTTCCTCGATACACTTGAATAGAAGCTGCTGCTGGTGTTGAAAAGTTAGTGTTATAACCCGCAGCTAATTGTGTTGCAGCATCGTCACCAAATGCACTCTTAAACATCGCGTCAGCTTGTACAGCTGTAGCAAAATCCTGTTTCGTTCCATCAACTGTAAATGTATACAGATTATCAAGATCAGCTTCCGAAATACTATTTGGATTCGCTAGGTTCTTCCATATATCAGACGGGGTAACTGCGGGGCTAACTGTTTGTGCAATTGCAGCTTTGGTCCCGTTCATAACGTTACCTGCCGACGCAGTAGTAAACCAAGATGAGTATATGATTTCATCTGAGCTTGATACAGAACCATAGCCAGCGAACAACGCTTCAACTTGATGGATGATTTTCTGTGGTAAATCGAGCGAGCCTGCTTGGTCAATATCTGTCGTTTTTAAAGATGCGTAAGAGCTTGATGTTCCAAGTGGTTCATCTGCGCTATCAACAATTGAGTCAGTTAATGCATAGATGTAGTCAGAGCTAGGATCTAAACCTTTAAGAGGCAACACTTGTATGGTCTTAAAATCACTAGATGCCACTAAGTAGTCAACGCCAGCAGTTAGCGCAGTAAAGTTAGACATTACACCAGTGCTCAGGTCAACATCCACTTTAGCAACTTTTACACCGGCATTTAGGTGCGCGCTAAACGGTGTCGTACCCATCATCACGACATCATTCTTCAGCGTCCTATCACTTGGAAGATTCACATTGATAGTGAACGGCATGATAGTACTCCAACCATCAGCTTCCCCCATGGCTACTTTTGGATCATTCAAGAGCCCCGTTGAATTTGCATCTAACGGAATATTTAGAGTGTGATCGTTGGTATCGAACAAGAAAAACGAAGGAAGAGGAACATCCGCTTCATTACCTAGAAGAGTGAAGCTAATTTTTGAACTTCTAGCTAATGATTGGTTGATTGCATCTGAATAAGGTGCCGCTGTTGAATCACCAGAGCTTTCACTATTGTCGCCACAGCCCGCAAGTAGTAATGCTGAGCATACGAGAGATAAAGAAAATTTGTTGTTCATGTAATTATTCCCGTACGGTTAGTTGAAGATGTAGTTAAGTTGTATCGCTGAAAGGTAAGCAACGCCTTCAGCATCAAATGTAAGCTTTTGTCCTGCCGCATCAGTTTCGGTAAACGAACCGCTTTCACTTTGTACGAGTGCAAATGCAGCATCGACAGTCATATTCTCTGAAATAGCGTAGGTGAGACCTGCTGAATACCACATACGATCGCTGTCTGGGATGCTTAATGTCGCTTCACCAGCTTGCTCGTCATACGCTAGGCCCGCTCGTACCGTCCAATTTTGATTAACCATGTAAGTTCCACCTACAGACCATCTCTGATTGTCTTCGTAATGTTCGGTTTTTAAGAAACATTCATTGTTTTTACAGTCTGAACTAGTGGCTTTTAACTCTTTGAACTTACTCCACTTAGTTAACTGCCAACCATAGTGTATTGCCCAAGCATCGTTAAGTTGATGAAAAGCAGATAATTCGAAGATATCGGGCAGTTCAATTTCTAGACGCCCTGTGGTTTTACCAGGAGCGCCGTTTTCCATTTTTAGACCTGTGTAATCAGTGAACTCACCGTCATCAAAGTCGAGTTCAACGGATGAGCGGTAACCAAACCCAAAACGGTTGTACTCGTTCAGTTCATATAACGCACCTACATTCCAACTAAAAGCAAAAGTCTCACCAGTCATCGAGATTAGTTTGTCACTTGGTGAGCCACCAACAGGAAGGCTGCCTTTGTGTCTGTTGAGCTCGGCCTCTGCATAAACAAAGTTAACTCCAGCTCCAACACTAAAACTATCGTTAACTCTGTACGCGATATTTGGATTTAAGTTGACTGAAATTAGTGATGTGTCACCTGCCAAATCACCAGCATAAATATCATCTGGGTAATCAGTGGCTACTCCGTAAGTCGTGAACATGCCAATTCCCCAAGCCCATTTGTCGTTGATAGGACTAATGTAATAAGCAGCAGGGACAATTTGTAAAGGAGCTACATCTGATGATTTTTGGTTGAAGTCGTTGTCATTGATTTTGGTTTGAGTAACGTCTACCTCGGGATCAACGATAGAAACCGCGCCTGAAAACTGTGCTGTATCAAATAGGGTCATTGCGGCGGGGTTTCTCGCTAGTACACTCGCGTTATCAGCTACTGCACCTTCACCTGAAAAGGCACGACCAAGACCTGAGGCAGAATGCTCAGCAACTTGGAAACCAGCCGCAAGTGAGTTACATGCAAATAGTACTGAAAGTGAAACGAGAGAGCGTTGTATTGTTTTCATCCTTGACCCTCCTAGGGCATCGAATTTCGTTATTATGGTTTGAAAACACACTGAGCATTTTTGGTGTTGAAGCTCTAATGTAAATGGCATGTTAAATTCATGTTTTATATAAAGTCAAAGAAAGAGTTGTTATTTTGTGAGGTTATGTTTTAAAGGGGCGGCACTTTAACATCGATAATATAAGTATAATCAATAATTTATTCGTGGTTAGAGGTGTGACCAGAGTGTTTATGCATCGTTGCGGTATAAATAGTGTTCAATAGCTCAATATGTAACAACTTTGTTTCTGTTTACCACCATTCGCTAAATCGGCATAATATCGACACTCGTTAGAAGTCATTAAATTGGAATTTTAAGTTTGGAATTACTCGCGATAGAGTTTCTTGGTAAACCGCTTCGTTTAGAAGGATCAATGGCAGGGTGGCAACAGTTGTATTGGGATAACACTTTGGTATCTCAATTAGATGCGACCACAGACCAAGAAGACGCCCGAAAACACGAATTTACACTACGCGCTGGCGAAGAAACGTTGCAGTGTCACGTTGAATCGACCGTTCAGTGGCAACCGTTTGAGATGACGTATAAAGCGTCGGTGAATGGGCAAACCATTACCGAAGGCAATCGAAACACCAAAGATATTGAACAACAAACTCCTGTTGTCGCTCCTAAACCAGAGAAGCGTTTTAGCTTAATTGGGTTGGTGTCGCTTGGTATGAAAGCGCTTAAAAGCGCCAAGCTAATCAAGGTCGTACTTGCTTCTGCGAGTTTAGCGGCCTATTCATGGTTGTTTTCAATTCAGTTCGCTTTGGCCTTAATCGCCTGTTTAATGTTCCATGAGTACGGTCATATTAGAGCGATGAAATACTTCGGCATGAAAACCAAAGGGATCTATTTGATACCATTTCTTGGTGGCTTGGCGTTATCCGATGAAAAGATTAATACGCGTTGGCAAGATGTGGTTATCTCAATCATGGGGCCATTGTTCGGCCTGATATTGTCGTTAGTATTTATGGTGCTGTATTGGGCGACTGGCGAAATGTTCTTTGCCGGCCTTGCAGTATTTAATGCTCTATTAAACCTGTTCAATCTATTGCCGATTTTGCCTCTCGATGGCGGACATGTTCTTAAAAGTATCAGTTTCTCGATGAACAGTGTGCTTGGCATTGTACTTTGTGTCGCGGCTGCCGTTGCTGGTGTGGTATTGAGTTATCAGTTGAATTTAACCCTGTTTGGTTTCTTATTGATCATGGGCAGTGTTGAAATACTGTTTGAATGGAAAGGACGTCATCACAGTCACTTGTTACCGTTAGACAAATACGGGCAAGTCGTGTCGTTCGTTTGGTATGTAGGTTTAGTGAGCAGTTTGATTGGTGTTATCTGGTATTTTGCATCTACTGGTGATCAGCTATTAAGCCTACCATTACAAATTCTTGGTACTTAACGAGTGAGTTTCTGTTGTTGGAATTATCCAGCTGCTTAGTGCACTTGAACTGTTAGCAAGCAAGAAACTGAAAATGCCCTAACCAATATGGATAGGGCATTTTTGTATTTACACCAGCTAGGCGATTCTTACTTAGATTACGCTTTGCAATTTGGTCTTGGTGAACCTGATTGAGGAAGCGTTTTTATCGTTGCTTGTAGATCTTTAATACGCGTACTGTGGGAAGGGTGCGTAGAAAGCAATTCTGGCGGTTGATTGCCCCCTGATGCTTTGGCCATGTTTTGCCACAAATTAACACTTTGGTTTGGATCGAACCCTGCTTGAGCCATATACTCTAAACCAACAACATCGGCTTCAGACTCTTGAGTTCGCCCATACGGTAGAATAACGCCATATTGAACGCCTAATCCTAACGCGGCCATCGTCATACCTTGATATTGTTTGTACTCTGATGCACCTAACGCGACATTAGTAATAGACAAGCCAGTATTAGCGAGTTGAGACTGAGACAGGCGCTCATTACTGTGGTCTGCAAGAACGTGTGCCACTTCGTGACCGATAACCGTCGCGAGTTGGTCTTGATTGACTGCGACCTTGAGTAAGCCCGTGTATACACCAATTTTGCCGCCAGGTAGGGCGAATGCATTCACTTGGTCACTATCAAACACAACAACTTCCCATTCACTAAAACCTTGTTTAGGAATGTGTTGAGTAATACTGTTCGCTACGCACTGAACATAAGCGTTAGTTTTGGCATCTTTGCTGATGGGTTGTTCTTTTTTCATTTGTTCAAAAGACTGTGCTCCAAGCTGAGACATGTCTTTATCTGAAAAAAGCAGCAATTGGTTTCTGCCTGTCGGAGAAGCGCTACACGCGGTTAGGCCTGCAAGTGTGAGAAGCGAGGCAAACTTCATCCATGACGTCATACAATATCCTCTGTGTATTCGGTTTTTATGCATGTTAACATCAACTTGCGTAATAGCTAAGGGCTGTAAGATAACTAACAGCGGTAATATAGAAAAAAGCTATGCACGCGATAACAAGATCAATAATTAAGGAACCTATATGAGTATTTGGAAAAAGCCCGTTGACCTAGATACCTTCAACGCGACCTCAAAAAATACCTTAATTGAACACCTCAACATTGTTTACACCGAAGTAAATGACAATTCTTTGGTAGCAACCATGCCGGTTTGTCACTTTACGCACCAACCACTGGGTATGCTTCATGGCGGCGCATCGGTTGTGCTAGCAGAAACGCTTGGCTCATTGGCTGCAAACTTCTGCGTACCAGAAGGCTATTATTGCGTTGGGCTCGATATCAATGCGAACCACGTAAGGTCAATGCGTGAAGGGCATGTCATTGGTACTGCTGAGCCTATTCACTTGGGCGTCTCTACTCAAGTATGGCAGATCAATATCACTGATGATCGTCAACGCTTAGTTTGTACCAGTCGTTTAACCATTGCCGTTAAGAAACATAAGCGATAATAGAGTAGGCAGTCGTACGCTGATTTTGTCTTTAGAAGAAGTAATCAGTACTTAGAACAAGCAATCAGTATTTAAAGAAGTAACCCGAGAAGCCCATGGTCATAACGTTTAAAAGTGGAAAAGTCATCGCAACCGCACATGAATTGGTTGTTCGTTTAGATGGTGAGCATAGAGTCACGCTGCAAGCCCAAGTTGATGCAATTCAATTGATCGGAAAAGGGGCAAATGTCATTTCAGCTAACGGTTCTGAGTGTAAATGGTCGATAAAATTAGACGATGAACAGCAGCTCCGTGAAATCGCTAATGAAATTGGCTGCGACGTAATGTAATCCTTTACGGTAAAAGCACTTAACCCTTAAGACTGAATAACATCTTAGGGTGTCGTACTCATAATTCACAATAAAATTGTGTCAGTAATATTGATTTTACGCCATAAAATAGGGAAACTGAATTCAATGTCCTTTGAATAAGTTTTCCTCTTTATGAGCAGCCCAAGACTTCGCGTTCAATTTGAAACCCTGTTTGAATACTTCGATGGTAAAGATTCTGATGTTCAACTCGACGACATCACGGATGTGCTTTGTTGTACCCGTCGTAATGCCCGAATGGTACTCAACAAGCTTGAAGAAGAAGGGTGGGTAGAATGGTTACCTGCAGCTGGTCGAGGGAAGTTATCTCAACTTATCTTTAAACAGAATCGTTGTGATGTCAGCGAGAACCTAGCAAGACGCTATTTACAAGAAGGCAAAATTGGACAGGCGCTGTCAGTGCTTGATCACAATGCTGCCAAACTCACCCAAGTTATTCAAAACTACTTGGGTGTACAGTATCAAGAAGGCGAACAAGTTATTCGTTTGCCTTATTACCGTCCGCTATCCATGCTTAACCCAACCAAATCGATGCGTCGTTCAGAGCAACATATCGCTTGTCAGGTATTCAGTGGGTTGACTCGTCTAGATGAGAATGACCAACTTCAACCCGATCTTGCTCATTCATGGCAAAAAATCAGCGATTACCAATGGCGATTCTTCTTGAGACCCGGTGTTCGTTTCCATAACGGGGAACCTCTGTTAACCAATCATGTTGTGGATACACTGCTTGCACTCGAACCTCTCAACATGTTTTCGCATATCAAAGATGTCTCTTCACCTGCAAATTGTGTAGTAGATGTTTTTCTCACACGTCCAGACAAGTATTTTCCCCTCGCACTAACGGAATCGGTCGCTAAAGTCACATTACCGATCACTTTACGTGGTGAAGACTACGATATTCGACCGATTGGAACGGGACCTTATCGCATTGAAAAGAACGACGAGAAACAACTCGTGTTAACCGCTTTTAATGGGTACTTTGGTTTCAGACCGTTAATTGATCGCGTTGAAGTTTGGGTGGTGGATGAGGCTTATTCTTCAATGGTTTACCCAAGCCTATCTAAGCCTGTTATGGCCGACCGTGGCGATAGCGATGAAGTAGAACTCGATCCTGGCTGCACGTATTTACTGCTCAATAGAAAGAAGGGTATTGCACAAGATCCCGCATGGGCACAGTTTTTATCTAACGCGTTGAATGCGGCGGATCTGTTTGTTCATATTCCAAAAGAGACTGTTATCGATTTGGGCGTGTTACACGCTTATGGGATAAAACCCGGTTGGTATGACATAAAGTTAAAAGTGCCCGTTTGTCCACCAGCAGATTCGAAGCCTACCATAAGATTAGCGTATCAATGCCAACACCCAATGTTCCCAACGCTTGCAAAGGCGATTGTCACGGTGCTGAAGCAATACAACGTCGATGTTGATCTTTACGGTTACGAAACCGATCCTCCGCACGCCGATGATGTTGATGTTTGGATTAACCCTATGGGCATCGCCAATAACAGAGACGACGCCTTGGCTGGCTGGTTAATGGACTACAGTTTTCTTGATGAATCTAGCCCGGCAGAGGACTTCGACCAATGGTGTCACATGATTGACCGTTGGCGTTCTGGTGAATTCGAGCAATTCCCAGCACGACAGTTAGGTAAACAACTGGTCCAAAGCAATCAATTGATCCCGATGTTCCATTGCTGGTTAGGCGTTAATAAAGATCAATGTGGTACGTTGCAAAACGCGAAATGTAATGCATTAGGTTGGTTCGACTTTAGCCAAGTTTGGGTGAAGCCTGACGTTGATTGAAATCCAAGAAAACTCAATTAGGACCAAATAACTCATTTAGGAAAAACGATGCAAACTCTGATGGTTACATTTATTACGCTGGTGGCATTTGCTGCGAATTCAGTTTTGTGTCGCTGGGCCTTAATGGATCAAACGATCGATCCTTTGAGCTTTTCGATCGTTCGCATCTTATCTGGTGCGCTTACGCTTCTGATTTTATTAACTTTGTCTTCCCAATCTAAAGCTAGACGTGTGTTAACAAACAACACATCGCTATACACAAGGCTAAAATCACAGTTTCAATTCACGTCAATACTGTCACTGCTCGTGTATATGTTTGGTTTCTCGTTTGCTTACTTAGAGCTCGGCGCAGGTCTTGGTGCTCTGGTGTTGTTTGTCGCAGTGCAATTTACGATGATTGCCGCGCACTTGCTTTCTGGAAACAGAATGTCGCTCATTGAGTGGGGCGGGTGTTTGTTATCTGTGGCAGGGCTTGTTTATTTGTTAATGCCAACGGAATCGACTCAAGCACCCGACTTAGTTTCTATTATCTTGATGTCTCTGGCCGGAATTGGGTGGGGCATTTACACATTGGCAGGAAAGAAATCGTCAAACGCACTGCAATCGACCACCGCTAACTTTGGATTCAGCTCGCTAGTTATCCTTGTGGCATTGAGCTTATTAGTTTTAATACCTAATGCATTAACGCAAGTGTCTATCATTGAGCAAGGTTTGATTTACGCGGTTATATCGGGCTCTGTGGCTTCTGGTATCGGTTATAGTTTGTGGTATTACGTAGTGAAAAAACTGAATACCGTGGTTGCGTCTATTGCACAGCTTTCTGTTCCAGTTATCGCGACACTTGGTGGCGTATTACTGTTATCTGAACCTGTCACTATGCAATTTATAGTCTCATCAACCGTTATACTTCTTGGGATAAGCTTGGTTCTTGTCGCACCTAAACTTAAGAAATAAAGAGTTCAATCATTAACTTCTATGGCTAAACCAAACAAGAAACAACCGACCAAGACGGTTCAGATTTTCTGTGCCAAATGCAAAACGCAGCTTTTTAAGTATCGGAAAGGTGGCAAAGGTGCACTCGTGAAATGTTTTAAGGAGCGTATCGTTGAAGATTTCACGACAAAACCATGTGTGTGCCCTGAATGCGGGATTGAATTTGCGCGAGACACTTTGGTTCGAGGTACGCCAGCCTACAAGTTTGTTGGTGGCAAGGTAGCGATGAAATAACCCGTCACGATGAAATAACCTGTCACATTAAAACGAGCAAACAATGCTGAAACTAAAAATGCCACAGCGCAGTTTGTGTGTGGCATTTCAACATTGCTTTTGATACTCAGAGTAAAGAATTGAGCTCAGTAAGCTCTGACACGCCATTGAAGCTTAAGAAGTAATAGCGAGACAATTGCGCCCGTGGTGTCACACAGCATATCTTTCTGTGCATCCCAAATATCACCTTGTGAGCCAAGGAACGCGATACCTTCATCACCACCTGCAATCTCCGCGTACCACCACTCGATAATTTCATAACCTGCAGCCACACTCATGATCGCAAATAGCGCAAAGAAACATGCCAGCACCGGTTGAGCCAGTTTTTACGAATCAAGTACTCAGCGAGTGGGTAAGCATAAAGGCCAATTGAGAAATGCGCGACACGATCAAAGTTATTACGCTCAGAACCTATCATGTTGTTGAACCAATCAAATGGCACTTCTGCGAAGGTATATTTCGCGCCTATCGTATGCAAAATTAGCCAGATAAACATTAAAACGTAAGCTGTCTTAGTGAAGGTGAGCTTTGTTGATAACCACCAGATTCCCACCAATATCGCAAGCGCTGGGACAATTTCGGCAATCCATACCGCTCTTGAAGAGGGAGCAAACGCTGAAAATAGAAACACAATCAGATACAGCGTCGTCAATGACAGTAATGGTCTATTTTGAGCAAGTGGCGTAATTGTCATCATCAGATCCTGTATTAGTTTCATGTATAGTTACACAATAATGAACAGTGTTCAATTGTTCTCTAATCACCATATTTGTTGAAAACCGGCGTTATCGCCCAGTATCTAGACAAACGGTTGCGAGAGTTTCACAAAAGTTTGATTTACAACAAAGCGATCCTTAAAATCGCTCTATTACTACATAACAAGAAAGAAAGTCATGAAACTGGAAACTGTCGATTACCTTGCTGACGACGCAGCAGAACAATTTGTTCGCTCTCTACGTGAAACTGGTTTTGGTGTTCTTAAGAACCACCCAATCCCGAAAGAGCTTGTTGAGTCAATTTACGAAAACTGGTACCAATTCTTCATCTCTGAAGAAAAAGAGAACTTCCACTTTAATGTTGAAACACAAGATGGATATTTTCCACCTTCAGTGTCTGAAGTTGCTAAGGGCCACACTGTAAAAGACATCAAAGAGTACTTTCACGTATACCCATGGGGTCAAATCCCTGAGCAGCTGAAAGAACAGATTCTAGATTACTACCAACGTGCGAATGCTTTTGCTCAAGAGCTGCTAGGTTGGGTTGAAGCTCATGCTCCTAAAGAAGTACAAGAGAAATTCTCTATTGCGTTATCAGAAATGATCAACGGCAGTGAACAGACTCTGCTTCGTGTTCTTCACTACCCACCAATGCAAGGTGATGAAGAGCCAGGTGCAATCCGCGCTGCGGCACACGAAGACATCAACTTACTGACGGTTCTTCCTGCTGCAAGCGAGCCGGGCCTTCAAGTTAAAGCTCAAAATGACGAGTGGCTAGATGTTCCATGTGACTTCGGTAACATGATCATCAACATCGGTGACATGCTTCAAGAAGCATCTGGTGGTTACTTCCCATCGACAACTCACCGTGTAATCAACCCATCAGGTGAACGCGAAGAGAAGTCTCGTATCTCTTTGCCTCTATTCCTTCACCCGAAACCAGAAGTAGTGCTATCTGAAAAGTACACAGCAAACGAATACCTAATGGAACGTCTAAGAGAGCTTGGCGTTATCTAGTCAGTTCAATGCTTCGTCCCTAAAATTGGGATAGATGTGAAAGGTCAGCTAAGTCGCTGACCTTTTTTGTATCCGTACCAAAGAATTGCGGCTTTATTACTAACGGTTGTATTCAACGAAATGGTACTCAGTTTTGACGATAAAAGGTGCCTTTAAGCCAAACGTTAGAAAGTTGTTTGTCCTTAAGCTCGACAAATCTTAGAAAATCGCTTTCAATTAAAGAAGATACGCAACGGATGCGAAACAGGTTACTTATAGTAACCACAGTTCTAGAAATCCATTAATTCAGAGAAGCTAACTGAGTCAACTATGTCGAATTATCAAGATGTGAGAGCAAACTTTCATTGCCATATGGAAAACCCATTGCTTTGGCCGATAATGGAAGTGCTTAAGCAAAAGCCAAGCGGATGGAAAGTACACACATTGGCAGCTCATCTGAACGATCTTGGGTTTGTGCCAGTGTTGGATGCTGTGCCTGAGAAAGAGTTGTTTAAAAAGAACTTCCTTATCATGAATGCGCTTTATCAGCTTCAAGAAACCTTACACCCAGATGGTTGGCTCCAAGTCCAAGCGATGGACATCGAATTGATGAATGGTCGTTATCACGGAAGCAGTCACAGCATCGATCATCAAGACCCACTTCGAGAATACTACATTAATTGGGTTAACTATGAAGCGGATGAAGGTGAAGTCAAAAGGCTGTTGAACGAATTTTGGACTCGGTATAGAAAGTATGTGGGTGGTGATGAACTCGATATGGATCGAAGTCGAGCATTGAACCTGTTTGAGTTACCTTTAGACGCGACACACCATGAAATTAGAAAACGTTGGCGACAACTGGCATTGAGATGGCATCCGGACAGAGACGAAGGCAACACCGCAAAATTTCAGACGCTCTGTGAAGCATGGCATGTATTAAGAAGCTCATAATCGACAGGCATTTTTAGCTGTCTAATTGCTTAGAACCCTAAAACAGAAAGCCCCACATTGTGAGTGACACAAGTGGGGCTTTGTCGTTATTACGCTATGTGCTGTAGCGACTTAAGTTATTGGTGTTAGGAGTGATCTTTGCTTTCACCACTTTTATGTTCAAAGGCATAGTCGAGTACTTTACGGATATAAGGCGCACCAACTTTTGAGCCACCGTTACCGTGTTCAATAACCACAGTTGCGACATATTCAGGGTGTTCATACGGTGCGAAAGCCGTGTAAAGCGCATGGTCAAGCAAGTGTCTAGCGAGTTTCTTCGAGTTGTAGACCTGGTCTTTCGCAAGATCAAAGACTTGTGCAGTTCCTGATTTACCGCCGCTCGTGTATTCAGTTCCCTTAAATGCACGTCTGCCGCTGCCTCGATTACCGTGGTTTACGAGTCGCATCGCATTGATTGGCACATCCCAAATTCTATCCGGTACTTCGGTGATTGAGGGCATTGGCTCCGGTTCGACAAGTTGTTGTGTACTGAAATCTTCACCATGATCTAAGGTGGCTCTTAAGATATGAGGTGGCATCACCTTACCATGATTAACCAATACTGACGTTGCTTTAGCAAGTTGCATAGGTGTCGATGTCCAATAACCTTGGCCAATACCAATCGGAACTGTGTCACCCTGATACCAAGGGGTGCGATAACGCATCATCTTCCATTCTCGAGTCGGCATGTTGGCGGTACTTTCTTCATAGATATCAATGCCTGTCGGTTCACCAAATCCAAATCGGTTCATCCAACTTGAAATTCGGTCAATACCCAAATCGAAAGCGGTTTGATAGAAGAATGAATCTACCGACTCTTCAATGGCTTGAGTGACATCGACAGGTCCGTGACCCCAACGTTTCCAGTCACGCCACGATTTAGAGTTTCGTTTAGAGCCAGGAATTCTCCAAACGCCATGGTCGTTACGGATGGTATCTTCAGAGATGACATGTTCTTGCAGTCCTGCCACAGCCATAAATGGTTTAACGGTTGAGGCAGGAGGATAAACGCCTAGAGTGGTGCGGTTAACCAACGGGTGAGCCGGATCATTCAATAAACGTTGGTAGTTCTTACTCGAAATGCCGTCGACAAATAGGTTAGGGTCGTAACTCGGGCTTGATGCCATCGCCAACACGCTGTTGTCTTTCGGATCGA
Source organism: Vibrio sp. 10N.222.52.B7 (assembly GCF_041474275.1). Lineage (NCBI taxonomy): Bacteria > Pseudomonadati > Pseudomonadota > Gammaproteobacteria > Vibrionales > Vibrionaceae > Vibrio > Vibrio sp. 10N.222.52.B7. The sequence continues at coordinate 21,870 of NZ_JBFRTU010000057.1, forward strand.
GAATAACCGCGCTTCCAGTTCGGTGATCAAGTTGCTCAAAGACGTATTTTTGCAGCTCAAGGTCAATATTTAACACGATATCTTTACCAGCTACTGGCGGCACGTACTCAATGGTTCGGACTATTCGCCCACGGCTGTTTACTTCGACTTCTTGATAACCTTTGGTGCCGTGCAGAATATCTTCGTAATAACGTTCAACACCCAGTTTTCCTATGATTGTTGTAGCTTGATAATTCGCTTCTATCCCTTGTTCTTCAAGCTTTCTGAGATCGCTATCATTGATGTGCGCCACGTAACCAAGAACATGGGTAAGCACCTCACCATTCGGGTAAAAACGCTTTAAGCTGGTATCGATAGATAAGCCGGGGAACTGGTACTGGTGCACGGAGAACTTGGCGATCTCTTCCTCCGTTAAGTTCTCTAGAATAGTCACAGATTTAAAACGGCGGGTGTTGTGATAGCGTTTTTTGAAACGAGCGATCTGCTCTGCATCACGGGGGACATATTTGTCTAGCTTGGTGAGCATTGCATCGACATCATCGGTTTGCTCAGGAATCATGGTTAGATCAAAGACAAGCTTGTTCTCTGCAAGCAACACGCCGTTACGGTCGTAAATAAGTCCACGAGTAGGGGCGATAGGTAATACTTTGATTCTGTTGCCATCGGCACGAGTTTGATAGCTTTTAAAATTTTCAACTTGAAGTCGGTATAGATTGCCGACTAAGACAAGAGTGAACATCAAGATCCCACAAAACGCGACGATTACGCGGTTTTTGAATAGGTTCACTTCGATTTTATGGTCACGCATCTTAACGCGTTTATGATTCATTGAAGCCTCAAGGGTCTGTTACATTTGGTTACACTTGTCGAATCGGGACTTTATCTGAATATCACTAGGGTTTTGTAAAAGCTGTGTCATTTTTGAGGGATCGACAGCATTAGATGGCGGTAAACAGTGCCTTTAATTTTCTCATTACAAAAGATGATAAGTAATTGATGTAAAGATTGGTTTTATGAATTTATAAAGTTCAAGAGTTTTGACGACACTAGAGGTTAGGTCAAAAGAGGTTAGATAAATTTACGGCCCTCAGAATGAGAGCCGTAGAAGGTTAATTTGCTTATTTAGTGGCTTAGAAGCTTTAGTAAATTAGAAGATTAAAACTTCAAAAACCTAGAAGCACAATAAATCCGATATTTAACGAAATCAGTTCGAAGGCTTGAACTGAGATTTACGCATACGGTTCAGAGCAGCCATCACATCTAACGTTCTTGGTTTCGCTAGGTCACCGTAGTTAGGCATGTTAGCGTGCCATTCGTTTTCTAAAATAGCGTTAAACTCTTTAGCAGGGTTGTTTGACCAACCTGGAGTTTGTGCGAATTGGAACCAAGCCCAACCGATCGCATTCACTTCAGACGGTGATTCTAATTGCTCAAGCGCAGAAAGGTCTGCAAACTCTTTACCAAAACGCAGTGACTCTTTGCCTTTAGCATTAACACGGAATTTACCGTCAGTCAGAATGTTCATCAGTGAAGCACGGTTCAATGAACGCGGTACAAACGTTTCTAAAGCAGTTTCACATTCGTTAGTACGCTGAGTAGGGTGCTGAGCAATCACGTCTTTTGCTTTTTCAGTCACATCTACCGCTTGGTAGTCGTGCATTTGAATCACAGTGTTCGCGACATCTAGGTAATCACCAGAGCCACCCATTACAACAATGGTAGAGATATCCATCTCTTCACGAAGCTGACCAATGCGGTCGACAAGTGGTGTGATTGGCTCATCGCCTTTTGACACTAGCGCTTGCATACGCTCGTCACGAATCATGAAGTTAGTCGCTGACGTATCTTCATCGATAAGTAGAGTTTGAACGCCGGCTTCAATCGATTCTTGTAACCAAGCCGCTTGAGACGTAGAACCTGACGCATCTTGTGTGCTGAAGTCAGATGTGTCTTTCTGCATTGGTAAATGGTTGATGTAGTTTGACAGGTTCAAGCTGTGCACACATCGACCATCTTCAGCGCGGATCTTCATCGTATCAATCGCAGTTACAATGCCTTCGCGACCGTCACCAGGAATATGGTTGTAGATAGAACGTTCAACGGCGTTCAACAGTGTCGATTTACCATGGAAACCACCACCAACGATCAGCGTAATGCCTTTTGGAATGCCTAGGCCGGTCACGTCACCTTGGTTTGGAGTATTTAACGTAACACTCAATGATTCTGGAGCCGCGAAAGGTACCGCGTCTTTCATTGGAAGGTCGCAGTTACCCGCGATACGAGGTAACACACTGCCGTTTGCAACGAAAGCGGCTAGGTTGTTTTCATCCAATTGAGCACGCAGCGCTTCTTGGTCTTCAATCGTTTCACAATGTTTGATCATTGCATCGATGTTTAACTCACGCTCAAGCGTCGCGCGACGAATAAACTTCGGTAAGTAGAAAGTGATGATGTTGTTCGCTTTCTTAGCAAGAATGCTACGACCATCAGCTGGTAAATTAATACGGAAACGAATTTCGATGCCGTGGTCTGTGAATACAACAGCTGTGTTGTCTAATACGGTTTGACCCGTCAGCGCGATAGAAACGGTCGACTCTTGTTTCGCGAACTCAGAGAAGCTACGTGCGATAAAGTCACGAGCGGCTACTTGGTATTCGTAAGATTTTTCTTTCAGCCAATCTAACCCGGTCAAAGACCACGCGCGCGTTGCACGAAAACGAGAAGCTGACGCGTATGGGTCACCTTGGATGTGGTCGATGTGTAATTCAAAATCAGCAAAGTCGTATTGACCTTTAATTTGTTGATATGCACGGTAGTTTTGTTTTTCGAGCTTTTTAAGCTTTGCAGTCAACTGATCCATAACGAGGAATGCCTATATAAGGGGAAAGATAAAAACAGAAAGGCGGCGATTATAAAAATCACCACCTTTAGAGTAAAGAGAAAGTAGGCCTAAATCCAAAACTAACTGCTCTTTTTCGCTTTAAGCGTAACGAGTTGTCCCCAAATAGTTTTGATTGATTAAGCTGTGTTCGAATTCTTGGCTCGGCATTGGTCTTCCGTAAAGGTAACCTTGGCCCACATCGCAGCCTTCGTTAATAATAAATTGCTCCTGAACCTCCGTTTCTATGCCTTCAATCGTCACTTTTAAGTCGAGCTTTTTGGCAATTTGGACAATAGAACGAACAATTTCCGAGTCTTCGTGTGAGTTGAGCATTTGGTCGATAAAGCTCTTATCAATCTTAATGGTGTCGAATGGGAACTTCTTCAGATAACTGAAGGAGGCGTAGCCCGTACCGAAGTCATCTAGTGACAATGTAACGCCAATATCGTGCAAAGATCCCAAGGTATTCTTGGCAACCACTTCATCTGCTATCAGTCCACTCTCCGTAACTTCAAGTTCTAAGAAACGAGGCTCTAAATGATAGGTTTCGAGTAGGTGAACCACTTGTTCCGCAAAGTGTACGTTCTTGAGTTGAATTGCAGACACATTCACAGCCATCTTGAAATCTTCAACGTATTCGGACCACTCTTTGGCTTTTTCAATCGCATTGCGTAAAACAAAGCTGCCCACTTCGAAAATCAAACCGTTTTGTTCAGCCATGTGGATCAGGGTTTCGTTAGAGATATCACCCAAAACAGGATGTCGCCAACGAAGCAAAGCTTCAGCACCGACCCAGCGATGCGTCAACGGGCTAACTTTGGGTTGAAAGTAGAGCATAAGGTCATCATTACGAACGGCTTGAAGCAAATAGCCTTCGATCTTATTAATGTGAGTTTGTTCTTCGGTATGGGATTGAGAGTAGTAAGCGAACTTTTGTCCTGAATCTTTGCAGGCTAACATCGCTTCAGAAGATTTCTGCAGAATGCTTTCCGCGTCATCTTCGTCGTTCGTAATTGCAATCCCAATAAACGCGTGCAAATGCACTTTGTCACTTTCGATGTCGAATTCTGAATGACCAACTTTAACGAGCGTCTGGCAAAGTTCTTCAAGGCGATGGTGTAAATCTTTAACGCTAAACGCCAATACGAGGTCAACCGAAGTAGGGCGTGCAGTTAATACATCGATATCAGAAATACAGTCGATGCGTTTTCGGTATTCAACAAGCACTTGGTCTAACGCGTTATAGCCGTAGCGTGCTTGTATGCGTCTACCGTTGGTAAAACCAATATGAACGACTGCAAATGAGCTGTCTGTCAGCCTTCTCTGTGACAGTAGCTTGTGGTTTAAGCGAGATTCAAATGCGTTTCGGTTTAAAAAGCCGGTGCCGAGGTCGTGATTCTTTTGGAAGTTAATCTTCTGTTCAGCCGCTTTTCGTTTATCAATTTCTTGATTCAACGAGTAATTAAGGCTCGCGAGATCTTTAGTGCGATTGTAAACGCGGTTTTTTAGGTCGCGATTCATTTGGGTAAGCTTGGCGTGTTGGAATAGGGTTTTAAGCTGAGATTCAATCGAAGTCCGAAAGCTCTCTAACAGTTTGATATAAGTAGGGGTGTAGTGATTCTCTTTCGAGTCCAAGATACAAATGGTGCCAAACAGTTCACCGTTAGGCCAAAGTAATGGAATACCACAATAGGAGACTAAGCCGAGTTTGATGTCTGGGTTGTTGTCCCACTTAGGATCGGCAAGCGCGTTAGGCACAAGAAGCTGTCGTTGAGTTTCCATCACTGTTTCGCAGTACAGCCCATTCCCCAGCGTTTCAGAATCACCTTTGTTGTATGGGTTGTTCTCGCTACGACTGGTTGAAAAAACTTCAATGTAATTGGCGTGAACACGCATGATTAGTGCTGCGGGCACTTGAGTAATTTGAGCTAAGAGGTCGACAATATTCTGCCAACCGTGCTCCATATCGTCTGGGATATCTAAATCGAGAGTTTTTATTTTCTTCATATGACTCCGAGTCAATTATGCTAAATGCATCAACACATCCTGTGTTAATTATGATGAACCAAAGAAAACTGTGAATCTTACGTTAACTAAGTATAAGAAATGTTGCACGAAAAAACCTCCGCAATTATGCAGAGGTTTTCAAATGTGAATCCGGGTCTCAGTAATGAGATAATTTTAGATTAAGGCTTTAACTTTATAAAATCTTCTGTATTAAGTTTCTGGCTATAATCTACCGATGGTTGAGCAAACCCATTTAATTGTAGAAATTCTTCTTTAAACCCTTGGTAATCCCCTAAGGTTTGGAAGTTATTTTCGTCCATCTTTTCTAGCAGTTCAGTTACGTGCGCTTGGGTTTCTGGGTCTAATTCCCAATCATCCATACGGATCAATCGCTCACCATCAAGTGGTACTTTGGATTGACCATAAAGTTTACTGCCAAACAGACGCTGCATTTGTTGGATACAACCTTCGTGGGTCTCTTTCTCTTTCATCACCTTATACAAAGCAAGTAAGTAAGGGCTTAATCCAGGGATGAAAACGCTCGCTTTAGTGACTAGGGCTTTACATACCGCCGCGTAAGCGTTGCCATCAAAGTTAGCTAACTCTAGATTAAGAGCGTGGCTGGTTTGGTGAAGGTCGATCTTAGCGCGTCCCAATGTACCGTCTAAATAGATAGGATGTGTGACTTCTGGACCCACATAAGAAAACGCGATTGTCTTACAACCCGGAGCAATAGATTCTGCGTTGATGAGCTCATCTATCCATTGTTCCCAATCTTCGCCTCCCATCACTTTGAGTGTGCTTTCGGCTTCTTCTTCCGTCGCGGCTTCAAGCGTGTTGGTGACCCAGTTGTCGTGTTCCAGAGAAATGGTTGCGCCAGTTACGCTTTCACCAATAGGTTTGATGGCAGAGCGCCAAAACTCATCGGAATCTGGTTTAGGACGAACGCCTGCAGCTAAGCTATAGATAATCAGATCCACTTCACCTTCGAAGTAGGTTTCAATGGCTTCGACAACTTGTGAGCGTGTTTCTTGCGAAAATGCGTCGCCAACGATGTTGATAGCAGTGCGTTGCTCTCGTTCGGCTTCTTTTTTGAAGTAGATGTTGTTGTACCAACCAGCACTACCTAGGGATTTTTCGTTTGGACCGCGCTCGAATGAGACGCCGATAGTGTCAGCTTTTGCGCCGCCAAAGGTAAGGGCAATACGAGCGGCAAGGCCAAAGCCTGAGGAAGCGCCGATAATCAGTACTCGTTTAGGGCCATCTTTGATTTGCGGCGCACTCTTAACAAACTTGATTTGTTGCTTTACGGCTTCTTGACAGCCAAGAGGGTGAGCGCTTTTGGCTACCACACCCTTGATAACAGGTTCGATCAGCATAAATAACCTTACAGTTAACGGTGATATGCACTCAGGCTAACGTAAAGCTGTGTAAAATTTATTGAGCTAGACCATTAAAACTTAAAGATACTGATATAATTCTTCGGCGACGAATTCAGCAATCCAAGGTTGAGCTTCTGGTTTTGGATGCAGTCCATCGTTCATCATCCACTCAGGTTTGAGGATGATATGCTCTAGGAAAAACGGCAAAAGTGGCACGTTTTGTTGATCAGCAAGCGCTGCAAAAACGTATTCAAACTGCTGGTTGTAACGCTTTCCGTAATTTGGTGGGATTTTAATCTGCATCATTATAGGTTTGGCGCCCGCAGCTTTTATCTGCTCAATGATCTGCTCAAGATTTTCAGACATCAGCTTAGGTGGGAAACCACGAAGTCCATCATTCGCACCAAGTTCGATAAGAACGGTGTCTGGAGCATGTTCTTCAAGCAATTGTGGTAGGCGGGCTAAACCATTGCCCGTTGTATCACCAGAAATACTCCCGTTAACCACGGTTACCGTTTTGTCATGCTTTGCTAACGCGTCTGGTAACAGGCTTGGCCAACTCTGTTTGATGTCCATGTTGTAACCAGCACTCAGGCTATCACCAAGGACCAGTAACTTAGAATCTAAGCGGGTATCTTGAGCCAAAGAAGCGGTTGAAAATAAAATAAAGAATAAAAAGGAAATTAGTCGAGTCATGCATACATCCATCATTAAAGCAGAAGCTGTTTCGAAGACAGTGTCTACTAATCAAGAACATTTAACAATCCTAGAGCACGTCGATATCGATATTCGTGAAGGCGAAACTGTCGCGATTGTCGGCACGTCTGGCGCGGGTAAATCGACCTTAATGACGCTGCTTGCTGGTCTTGATGTACCAACGAAAGGCGAAATCAGTTTATTAGGACAGCCACTTTCACAGCTTGATGACGAGGCAAGAGCGAAGATCCGCAGTGAATCGGTAGGGTTTGTATTTCAAAGCTTCTTGTTAATTCCAAGTCTTTCAGCGCTACAAAATGTCACGTTACCTTGTTTGTTAAAGGGAGAAGACGAAGACATCGAACGCGCGACTGCTCTGCTTGAATCAGTAGGCTTGAAAGACAGGCTTGATCACTTACCGTCGCAGCTATCGGGTGGTGAACAACAAAGGGTCGCGTTGGCGCGCGCATTTATGATTAAGCCAAAAATTCTTTTTGCCGATGAACCCACAGGCAACCTAGACCAACAAACGGCAGCCAAAATTGTTGAGTTGTTGTTTGAATTGAACTCATCCCACGGCACAACTTTAGTTTTGGTGACACACGATCCTAAGCTTGCACAACGTTGCCAAAGAACACTCAAGATGCATGTCGGTCAGATAGAGGAAGTCTAAATTGAATTCATCAAACGGACTGAATAAACGCCTGTTTTCATGGAGTATCGAAGAGATTCGACACGGTCAGCTTTGGCCAGTTTCAATCGCTTTAACGCTTATTATTGCTTGTGTATTTGCATTGTCGGCGTTGGCCGAACGTATGGAGCAGGTAATTGTTAAGCAGGGCAAAGATGCGCTTACTGCCGATATCGTGTTTATCTCAGCAAACCCAGTTCCACAATCCTTATTAGACCTCACTCAAGTTGAACAGTTAGAAAGCTCTCAGTTGACTCGTTTTTCAACCATGGCATTCAGTGACAACTCGATGCAGTTAGTGACGGTGAAAGCGGTTGAAAGTAATTATCCATTACGCGGTGAAATGATCTTAGTGGGTGCTGATAAAGCATCAAGTAACCATGTTGAGCCAGGGGAACTTTGGTTAGACGAGCGTATATTTGCACAGTTAGAGGTTGAGATTGGTGACGTTGTCACTGTTGGCGATGCCGATTTAGCGATAACTGGACGAATCACTCAAGAACCAGGCTTAAGCTTTAACCCATTCCAACAGATGCCAGCCGTTCTGATTCATACAAGCGATATTGATGCCACGGGAGCGATTCAACCGGGCAGTCGCGTTAGCTTTAGATTGTTTTTAAATGGTGATGAATCGAAACTCAAAGCCGCACAAGACAGTATCGAACTGACACCAAGTGACCGCTGGCGTACACAAGACTCAGCCAGTCGTACCAACGACATGTTCGAAAGCACCACTCAATACTTATCACTAACGGTAGCTATCGTAGTGATCATGGCTGCGACCACTTTGGTACTCACTTGCCAACATTATGTTGCGAGTCGTCGTAAAACCATCGCGATGCTTAAGAGTTTAGGTGCAAGCAAGCAGTGGATCGTTAAATGGTTGTCTGTACAGGTATCTTTGTTAGTGGTTATCGGTGCAGTACTGGGAATAACCATCGGTATCGGCTTGGAGTTTTTGCTTCGTATACCTCTGGGCGACTTATTACCAACGCCACTTCCTAGCTATGGTATTGAACCTGCAATCTTGGCGATTTTATCAAGCATCCTAATTGGTGTTCCTGCTCTTGGTATCCCGTTAATTGGCTTGGTCAACACCTCGGCAATCAGCGTTATCCAATCAAGTCACCAGTCCAATGAAAGCTACAAGAAATATTTGTTGTTACTGGTACCGATTATTCCAATGATGCTGATGTATGGCGACAATCTATTGGTATGGATAGTTTTAGCGGGTATCGCTTGCCTGTTCTTAGTGCTTGCGGTCGTCAGTACGCTTGTTCTGCGTTTAGTTAGTAAGTTGCCGACATCGACATCGATGCGTTTGGCATTGAGTCGAATTAATCGCACACCTTTAGCAACTGGGATTCAATTTGGCTCTTTAGCGCTTTCACTGATGTTGCTGTCTATCATCTGGTTGGTAAGAAGTGATTTACTGTCAGATTGGCAACAAACCTTACCCGAGAACGCACCGAATGCGTTTGCACTTAACATTGCAAGCTATGAGAAAGACAGTTATCTCGAGACGATTGATGCAAACGAAGTAGAGCGTACTCAAGCGTTTCCAATTATCCGAGGACGACTGACGACGATAAACGGTGTTGAAGCGTCGGAATACAGCGATACCTCAGGCGAAACAGACGCACTAAGTCGAGAGATCAACTTCACTTGGGGAGATAGCTTACCCGAGTACAATGAAGTGTTAGAAGGTAACTGGACGCAAGAGCATGGCGTATCTGTGGAATCGGATGTCGCGGAGCAACTGGATCTAAAGATTGGCGATGAGCTGTCATTCACAATCAACAGCCAGAATGTTTCTGCCAAGGTGAATAGCATCCGCAAAGTCGAGTGGCGAGAAATGAAGCCGAACTTCTACTTCATTTTTACTCCAGATGTCTTGAGTTCAATCCCTTCTACTTGGCTAGTGAGCTTCAGATTAGAAGAACAACACAATCAGATGCTCAACGAACTCTCTCGAAATCATCCAACCGTGAGTTTGATGGATATTCGTAAGATGGGTAGCAAGATCCAAGAGTTGCTTAAGCAGATTGTTTGGTCGATTACCGTACTTGCGGCGTTAGGTGTGGTGGCGGGGCTGTTGCTTATCTTCACTCTATTGCGATTGAGCTTATCTCAAAGACAACAAGAGATACGCTTGTATCGAACATTAGGCGCGAGTAAGAAGCGAATTCTCAATACTATTTGGTGTGAGTACGGTTTAATGGCGTTAGTCGCAGGCTCAATTGCAGCCCTTGGTTCTGAGCTCAGCGTGGCAGGAGTGATGAACTTTGGTTTTGAGTTACAACCTTCACTTCACCCGATGTTGTGGATAGCGCTACCGGTGCTAACGTTCATCACATTAGCCGCGGTAGTGAATAGCTTAATCAAACGTTTGTTGGCACCAGTAAACAAGGATTTTGGCTAGTCGTTAGCGAGATCTAGCCAAGCGCTTAAAACGGTCTAAAAGTGAGATTATTTATACTTAGTCATGCACTATTTATAATACGTCGCTTTAGACCGTTTTTTATTTAACCAACCGGTAGCATAAGTAAAAAATATCGCACCTTAGATTCCACTGTTTTTAGCATTTTTTAAAACTAATTACCCAATAGTGCCGATTTAATGAACAGCGGTTAGTCCCTGTAAACAAAGGGTTTGCGCAACTTAGCAAGAACGTTATCAACAGTTATCCACAAAAACGGTGGATAACTTTAGGGATAAGTTAACCGCTATGTTTTAAGAGTACTGAGGCAGCCTTTATGTGGCGTCACTTAGGACAAATTTGACTGTTAGAATAACCTTTAAAACCCTATCTGGAGTTATTGAGTCAAGAGATTATTTATGTTTTTTACATAGATATTAAATCCCGCCTATCTAAGACCTTGATAAAAATGTGTTTTAATTCATCGCAGAACAAAAGTAGAATAGAGGCAGTTAATCTTATTCTACAGAACACGATGAACCACAACAAAACGGATACAAATCAACCTTCTATTGCCATTGTTGGTGGTGGTATTGCCGGAACAACGAGCGCGATTCACTTTAGTGAGTTGGGTTTTAAGGTCACTATCTTAGAAAAAGGGCCGAGTTTGGTTAATGGTCCACCAATTTGCCACCTGCACGCTGGCGGCAATTTGTATCGAGATATTTCTGTAGAGCAGTGTCTTCAGTTGCTCACGCAGTCAATTGATACCGTCCGCTTATTTCCTCATACGATCAATATTCGTCCGACAATCATCGCCGTTCCGCACAGTGATGGTGGAGAGCCGTTGGATCTGCTTCCTCGTCTCAAGATAATCAAAAGCGCTTATGCCGATCTTGTTAAACAAGATAAAAGCAACCAAGTGCTCGGTGATCCGGAAGAGTATTATAAGCTGTACAGCAAAGAAGATTTATTAGCACTTTCTGCGAAAACACAGCCTCTGAAACCAACATCGCTTGATGATTGGTGTATTCCTTTCGCCAAGCATACGGATTTAGAGACCCTAAAGTATCCTGTTGCGATGGTCCAAGAGTATGGCTGGAGCGTATTCCGACTTTCTGCGACCGCTCAACTCTCTTTGGGGCAACAAGCTAACTGTACTGTGTTAACCAACAGCCGATTACATTCTGTTGAGTCGACAGGTCAAGGTTGGTCTTTGACTTATACCGATGCCGAAAACCAAAGCTGCCAACTAACGACCGATTACTTGATTAATGCGAGTGGGTTTGAAACGGGTATCGTAGATGACTTTGTTGGCTCTAAGCAGCAAAGACTTGTTGAGTTTAAAGCTGCATACGTTACAGAGTGGCCATATTCGCAAGAATGTAAGGAAGAGTGGCCAGAAGTTATCTTCCATGGCCCGAGAGGCACACCGCAAGGCATGGCGCAATTAACGCCGTATGCTGATGGTGTATTCCAACTTCACGGCATGACAGAAGGGATTACTCTGTTTGAGGGTGGGCTTGTTTCATCGTCAACAGACTCGTCACAGCCACAGTTGCCTTCGAAGCTGCTTAAGAAAATCGTATCGGGTTGGAGTGAAGATCAGCTTGAATTAAGAACTCGCGCGGCAATAACGCATATGTCTCAGTTCATCCCAAGTTTCAGTTCTGCATTGGTCGGTGGTAAACCTTTGTTTGGTGCACAACAGATTCCGGGAACCGATCCAAGCTTAAGAGCTTCAGACGTTTCATTCTGTGGGGATCGCTATGCTCGACTTGAAGTAGTAAAAGCTTCTTCAACATTAGAAGCGGCACAAAAGGTCGCTGAGCAATGGTTTGATGTATCAGAGGCGGCATCTATTGAAGACACACACTCAGTGACAATGTCACTTAATCTAAATGATATTGAAAACAGAGCGATAGATTTGACACAAGAACGTGGATACCCAGAAGCGCTTGCCAAGGTGTCAGGTCAAGATCACGCTTAATAGCCTATAATTAGTCTATCATCATCGACTGCGTTTAATTTCTTCAATTCGGCTTACTGTAATAGGTAAGCCGAATCTTCATTTCAACATCTGCTTAGATACCGAACCTCATCTAAATGACATCTTCCTAGTTGATTATTCTCAGCTACATAGCATTTAGCACATAACACATCGCAAAAACTAATAGCCGAAAAACTGAGCCCATTGGCACCAAACATCTTGTAAGCCCAAGCGATCGCCCTTGCTGAACGATATCGCATGTCCAGGTTTTGCTTGCGCCAAGCGTGGTAAATCGATTCTGGCGACACATCCTATCTTCGGATAACCACCTATGGTCTGTCTATCATTAAGCAGCACGATAGGCTGTCCATCTTGTGGAATTTGAATCGCACCTAGGGCAATGCCTTCTGACAATAGCGAAATGTCAGGCGAGTCGACGGGTTCGCCACTGAGTCGATAACCCATCCGATTTGAGTTTTGGTCAACGTGATACTGCGCGTTATACAAAGTCTCTTTTGCTGACTCGGAGAATAGCTCGCTTTGATAGCCTTCAATCACTCGTAGGTTCACGGGTAGATTGTAATCAGGCGTGTATCGGAAGGTAACACTCAACGCTTTAAATGGATGAGAGAGTTGGTGTTGGGTAAAAGCGATTTGTTGCCCTTGCTGGCATGGCTCGCCATCTTGCGTTAATCCACCAATCTTTTCACGAGTGACTGTAGAGCAGCTATCAAGAGTTGATGGAACATCGAAACCGCCCTTAATGGCTAAATACGCCCTTAGACCATTTTTAGGCAAACCAAATGAGAGAACTTGCCCCTTAAAAGCTTGAAAAGTGCTCCAGTTAGCCTGTGGTTTACCATCGAGTTTCGCTTGTAAATCACCCCCGCATAGTGCCATCTCGCAATCAAAATCGATTCTCAACGCACATTGCCCAAGCGTGATTTCCAACGCCGCTTGGTTGACTGGGTTGCCCAATAGATGGTTAGCCCAGCTATAAGAGTAGTCATCAACCGGTCCACCTTGCGTTAATCCAAGATGAGCAACACCAAATCGCCCAAAGTCTTGAATCAAACTCAACGGGCCGGGCTTAATCACTGTCAGTGTTGGTTTAGTTTTTGTCTTAGCCATTTACGATGCCTCCACCCAACTCTACAAATTCTTTTTTTGAAATCGCTATGAAACGGACGGTATCACCAACATTAAGCAGAGACAGTGGTCTTTGCGTGATATCGGCGTTCTTCAACTGGCTATGATCGAACAACGGAAGTGGGCAATTGCCAATAATATTCCAACCGCCCGGTGAATCCGAAGGGTACACAGCTGTTTTCGTATCCGCGATGGCGATACTGCCTTTGGGCACAATTAAGCGGGGTGTGGAGTGACGGGGCAAGGCAAGCTCATTAACCACATCCGACATAAAGGCAAAGCCAGGCGTAAACCCAATCGCACTGACGCTGTATGTCTGTGAGGTGTGATGTTGAATTATCTGGTCGAGCGACAGGCCTTTGTTTTGATATCGGTCTAAATCGAGCGCCGTTTCTGGTGAGTAATAGGCAGGAAGCTCAATCGTATCGCGAGTTTTACTAACAATAGAAAAGGACGACAGAGCATGACTCAACAAATTATTGAGCTGTTCAATGAGCTGCTGTTCTGATATTCGATAAGGGAGGTAATCGACCAATATTGTTTGGTAAGCCGGTGTCACATTCATCAACACCGATGCTAAGTTTTGGCGAATGGCATCGGAAAAGTGAGCTATGTATTGCGCATATTCGGCGCTAGATTGATTATTTGAAGGCGATAGCGTCAAGGTCACCAAAACGCTGCATTCCGCGACTGGCGCTATATTGAATTCAATCTGATTCGTCGTCATTTCGTTTCCATACGTTTGTTATCTTGCCTTTTTTAGCTTACTTGGCGTGTCTCACTTCCGTGTCCAAGCCAATACAAATCAATTAGATCTCACGAGCGATTAGACCATGCGTCATACCAATCACACGCTTCATACTAATTAAAAGCGTTGAGGTCTTGTCTGATTTTTCTAATTAATGCGATGGATTGAGGGTTATCACCATGAACACAGATAGTATCAGCTTCAATAGGCAGTCTTTCGCCCTCTAAAGTCGTAACCGAGCCATAGTTAATGATTTGCATAACTTGGTTATAGATATCGTCTTGATTGACGTAAACCGAGCCTTTTTGAGTACGTGGCGCTAATTGTCCGTTATTTAAATAAGCACGGTCGGCAAACGCTTCAAACAAGAGAGGCAAGTCATGGTCGTCAGCAATATCCAAATACTGTTGATTGTCTGATGAAGAGAGAATCATCAACGGGATGTTAAACTCAGCGACGGCTTGGGCTACCGCATTGAACACATCAATGTTTGCCATCATATCGTTATAAAGAGCGCCATGAGGTTTCACATAGCCAACAGTGGTATGGTGATAGCGGCAAAGGGCTTGTAATGCACCGACTTGATAACAAACCAGCTCACTGATTTCGTCCATGGTGTGTGGAATAGAACGGCGACCAAAACCAACGAGATCTTGATAACCGGGATGAGCACCAATTTGGGTGTGATAGTGCTGCGCCAGTTTTATCGTCTTGGACATAACGTGCGGATCAGACGCGTGGAAGCCACAAGCGATGTTTGCCATATCGACCCATTCCATGACCGACTCGTCATCGCCCATCTTCCAATTGCCGAAACTTTCTCCCATGTCGCAATTAAGCAAAATCTTCGTTGTCACGTGGTGCTAATCCTTTACGTTGAGGTAAGTAATGACGGTCTTATAAATACCATAAATAAACAGTGACCTAACTCAAACTTTCGACACCGTAGATTTACCAGTATGGCATTTCATATATAGTTGAACTATTGATTAAAGGATTAATATCTATCTGTATATTAGGTGAGCACATGATATCCTGCCAGGTTTGCTTAGGACTAGCATTAACGATACCTGTTTTTGTCTCTGCTCAAGAAAACTCTCTAGACCAGCTCATGTCGATGAGCCTTGAAGAGTTGTCTATGTTAGATGTTGAAATGGAAACGGCTCCGAAAGTGACACAAAAACTTACCGAGATTTGTGTCAACCAAGAGTCCGTATATGTGAGGATCTCTCATGAATTCTAAATGGCTTAAGCACCGCATTAAGCTCGGCTTATCTATACTAGGCTTAGCGGCTTTAACGATGCTTATTGTGCCGTTGAACACCTCAGCTGCTAGCTTCAAACCTTATGAAGTGAAAGCGGTGTACCTTTTTAGAATTGCGAATTTTATACGTTGGAATGATGAAAGCTCAATGAACGCTGTGAACTTTTGTGTGATTGGCGATGAAAAGGTAAGCCAAGTGCTAACGTCAATTACCGAGGGGAAATCTATTCGTTCGCTCGCTATCCGAGTTCAACAGTCGATTACTTCTAAGTGTGATATTACGTATTTGTCTGACCGTAAAAATGACCAATTTCTTAGTCAAGAGCACTCGCCACATACTGTGACAATCAGTGATATCCCTAACTTTACGGACTTAGGTGGAATCATTGAACTCACGCACATCGATAATAAGCTCAAACCTAAGATCAATCTAGAGAACGCAAGGCGCGGTGACTACGTCATTGGCTCGAACCTGTTACGAATCGCTATAGTGGAGGGCCAATAATGTTGTCTTTCATTAATAACATATCGATTAAAAACAAGCTGATATTACC
>NZ_JBFRTU010000058.1:0-957 GCF_041474275.1 Vibrio sp. 10N.222.52.B7
AAACACAAGCGCTGGATAGCGAATTTAAATCCTATAGAGGCCAGCTTCAGCTGATTGACCCTGATAGTGGCGATAACACTCAGTTTGTTTTTAGCGGTAAATATTTAGGTCAAGGGTTTGCACCTGGTTACCTTGATGTTTGGCCTAATGGCACTTATCAATTCAGATTAAATACAGGTACCAATCATCATCCGGACGATCTAATCAGTAGCCTACATGCTGGCGAGTCGATGGAGCTCCCCTACGAAGTCGAAACCACTGATGGTCAGAAGCTCACCATTATGGTGAAAGTGACCGGTGAAGATAACCAAGCAAAAATTGCAGTGACGCCCTACTCCAGCCTAAATAATCATGTTTACGAAGATCATACTTCCTTTGGCAATACCACCAATCAGCTCAGCAGTGGTGGCACGTTACAGGTCATTGACCCGGATCACGACCAAGCCGGTTTTATCGCACAAACCATCACCACCACCGAAGGTGGTCAGTTCAATATCAACGCACAGGGCCATTGGTCATACAACATTGACAATGATAAAGTCCAACATTTAGGCGCAGGGGAAAGCTTCCAGCAAACCTTTACCGTTGAATCTATCGATGGCAGTGCTAAAAAAGATATCACAGTGACCGTTCATGGCACCAATGATGCGCCAGTTGCGTCAGCTGAAGTACGTTTAGCGAATGGCTTGGAAGATAGCAAAATTGTCCTCACCTCAGCACAGCTTCTGGCTAATACTAGCGATGTTGATGACAACGATATTGGCAAACTATCCATAGAAAACCTACAGGCTGACCATGGTGCTATTGCGTTAAATGCCGATGGCACGTTCACTTTTACCCCAGAAAAAGACTACAACGGAGCGGTGCACTTTAGCTATGATGTCAAAGATGCCCACGGTGGTGTGACACACACTGGCGCATCAACGACGCTCTCGGCGGTTGGCGATAAAGCCCAAA